>NZ_JBWBVD010000002.1:0-64905 GCF_056173665.1 Anaerobacillus sp. QJM3NY_17
ATGAATATAGCCTATCACGACAGGGTTGAGCAAGAGATTCGAAGAGATGTTCAGCCTGTAGAGATCATGCAATTCATGACTCATAATAGTTTGAATCTATATAAGAAAAAGGGGTCACGTGCACCTCTTCAAAAGAGAGTAGAGTATGACAAGAATGAAAAGCAATCCTTGTATAAAAAGGGGACCGTGTTTGTCTCATGTTCTAAGGCTGATCTTAGTAAGGGAAAGGGGTTTCTTATTAACTCTTACGAAAGCTTACATGAGAAGCACTCGGAATTAACGCACTGGACTCCAAACACTTATCGTGGCGGTACGTACTATGATTTTGGTAAACGCGTGATAAAGGGTCATACCCGTGATAACTTGAAACAAATTAACGTGCTCGGCTTTGATATTGATACAAAAGATATCGATTTATACAGTGTTTTCCTTGGGTGCGAGGAGCTCGGCTTACCTTGGCCTAACGTATTGTTAGAAACACCTAATGGCTTTCAAGGATTTTTTGTACTTGAGACACCTTTTTATATTCATAAGCAGAAAGATTTTAAGGCCCTACGCGTGGCTGAGAGGCTATCTGACAACATTTTAAAGGCACTAAAGAAGTATGTTCCCGTAGACGTTAACTGCGCACCTTTTGGCTTTTATCGCATTCCGAAACAAGATAACGTGGTTTACTTTGGTGATCAGCTAGCCAATACAAGTAAACTATTAACCTGGTCCAAAAAGTTCGAAGAAGATGAGAAGAGAGCCTCATTTCGAGTGGTTTATTCAAAGGATTCTGCTTCATCTAACCAAACTTCTACGGCATGGTATCAAGCTCTTATTCAAGCCACTCAAATTGAAAGTGGTCACCACAGTTCGAGTCGCAACAATGCTGTTTTAACTCTTGCGATTGCCAACTATGCAAGTGGAAGGCCACTTGAAGAGGCGTATGACGAGCTTGATCAATTCAACAGTAATCTTGCCCAGCCTTTAGGAAAAATTGAATTCGAACGGATTTTGAAAAGTGCCTATTCAGGAAAGTACAAAGGGGCCAAACGTTCTTATGTGGAAGGACTTCTGGAACTATGGACGGACGGGAAGACATCCTTCCAGGGGAGAGAAGGTTGGTACAAATTTAAAAAGCCTCGGAAAGAGCGCGTGCGCTCCCATTATGACGAGAGAGAACAAGATATCCTACAACATGTGGAAACAATGACGAGTCCTGAACGTCCATTTTGTGAGGGGGCGCTTAGAACACTTGCCGAACGATTTGGGATGGCCGTTTCAACTCTGAAAGAAGTGTTAAAGCGCTCGTCTAAGCTGATCAAACGAACTGTTGGCCGAGGACGAAATGCGGTAACAAAGATTACTAGTCGATCCATGCTCTTTAAAAGTTTATTACTGGCGAGAAGAGAGCGTGTACAGTTAGCCCAACTATCTTTTGCGCAGCTTCTTCCATCCTCACGAGAACTGATAAGTGAGGATGACATCCCATCTATTCAATCTGAGTTATTAACCCATGAAATCGATCTGATTTATCGAACAGGGGCTGCTCCACCGGTTAAAATGACAAGTTAGCTAAACAAGCCAGTCTGCCAATACATATCTTAATTATCCTTAAATGATTTGCTTAGTTATAAGTTTTTCTAGTATGGGGATGGCTCTTTGAAAACTACATAGTGTTTTTAGGCTTGGTTATTTATTACTACGGACTAGGAGAGTACTATAGTTGCGTGTTTTTACTGGGGGGTAGTTAAATGGAACGAATTTCCTTTCCAGTCATTGCCAAACAAACGTGCGTATAGTAGACTGTGGTCAAGTAAATAATCGACGTAAATAATACAGAAATAAATGCGCAAAAGACATGTTAATCAATGTTCTTTTCATTTGCGGTTTTAAAATGCAACAGCCCCAGTGATAGCAAGGGCTGAATGCCTCCTGTTTATACTCGTAACCTGTAGAAGACCTCGCCTATACTACGTATACATAGCCGAGGTCTTCTACTACTCTATAAAGGCGGAGGCATTCAGTGGGGTAGTAGGGGGCTGTTGCAAGAGATTTTGGAGGTAGGTGTAGGTTTAGGATGTGTGATTTGTTAGGTCATGAGTATTAGGGAGGGGAGACTAGGAGTTAAGTAATTATTAGGTCAAGTGATAGTTCAAGGGAGGATCTATTCAAGTGATTGTTAGTTCAGGTGAGTAAGTGAGTAGTTCTAGTTCTAGTCTAATTTCAAGTTAGTTCAAGAGATTAAGTGATTCGAGTTTTGAGCTATACAGGAGGTGTTGGTGATGGAGGTTCCAAGGTGGTTAACTGCTTATGTGGGTCTTCTGGCTTTCTTGTATGGAGTTGTGTTCTGGGTAGGAGTTCAGGTGATTAAGGTTGTTTGGTTTTTGCTGTTGGTTCTTTTTTTCTTTTTGGTTTATGGTATTGGGTTTTGTTTTGGTAAACTTCAAAGAGGGAGAGTGATTCCGATATTAGAGAGAAAAGGATGATTGGTTTATGTTGAAGTATACTTCGCTTAAAGAAAAGGATCTATCGTATCTTACGTTTATCTTGAGAAACGGTATGGTGACAGCGAGGCAGATTATGCTGGAGTTTTGTGAGCCGAATATTCATAGGGTTTATCGGAGACTACGAAAGTTAGAGGATAAGAAGTTTGTGAGACATGAACGGATTGCTCATAAAGTTGGTGTTTATTTGGGAACATTGGAGGCAAGACGACTGACTAATGTGAGTGTGACGGTTCCAACAAAAGCTTCGGTTTATACGATGCAGCATGATCTACTTATCACGGATCTGATTCTCTATTACCAGTTTCAGGCGGAAAAGAATGGCCTTGAGTTCAAGTACCGGACAGAGCGAGAAATACGTTATACGATGATTGGTAGTGGCGATAATCAGAGCAAGTTGAAAGCTTATAATGCGAAACGCGATCGTATTCCGGATGCCGTTTTCTTTTTTAAATCAGCTGAAGGCACCGTTACGACGACGTGGGTGGAACTGGAACTTAATAAAAAAGAGCGAAAGCGTTATGATGAAAAGTTTTCTCTTTTTGAGGAGCTGCTTTCGAACCAAAAAGTCGATGAACAGCCCTATGCTTATGATCAAGTAATCTACTTTGCAGATGATGTCAAAATACATAATGTCGTAAATGAAGCAAAGGATCGACTAGTGAACGCGAGTAAAATCTCTGTGAAAAAAATCCCATCCGTGATCGTTGAAGATCGCTGGGAAGAGGTGTTGCCGAGTGGATCCGATGGCAAAGAACGAGGGACAGGTAAAGCAAACTGAAACCGATCGGATGATCGGTGACGTGGTGATGTATGGGGTTCTAGGAATCCTCATAGTGATTTCTCTTCTACCAGTCCTGTTGGGCATGTTACTCTTTGCGATTTTTTATTCTCTAAAACGAGATTGGCTGTCTTACCTAGCTCTGTTAATGGGGATTTTGCTTCTGATTTGGCAGTTTCAAGTGGGACATCTTCTCGCTTACTTTGCTTTTCTTTCAGAGATGAACGTTCCTTATTTGTCAGAAGTGATCGAGCGATTCATCAATCAAGGAGAAAAGATCCCTGTCACGTCTGATTCATATATCACTTTAGCCGGACTATGTCTTCTATTTTCATTTGGTTTTTTTATCTTTTCGAAGTTTTTTTGGAAAAAGCGCGTGACAACGAAGTCAGGGAAAGTTCAAAAGCAAAAAGCCGAGCAAACGTATAAAGCGTTTCGCAAGCATCGGGTTTCCTTTTTAAACCGGAAACAAAAGCACTACCGACGAAAGCCAACAAAGGAAGTCTTCATCGGTTATACCGATTTCAAAGAGCGCGTTTCGCTGAATTCGAAAGAACTGAACTATCATATGCTGGCTACTGGAGGGACCGGGACGGGGAAAACGACATTGATCGCGTCTTTACTCGAATCAGCGCTTCAGCAGAACAAGCCCGTGATCTTCATGGATGGAAAAGGCGAAAGGAAATCGATGCTTGAATTTAAAGCTCTTTGTGAGGCGTATGGAAAAACCGTCTACCTGTTCTCTGAAATGGATACGCTCACGTACAACCCGATTAAAAATGGCACTCCGACAGAAACACGAGATAAGCTGATGTCCCTCTTTCAATTTTCGAGTGAAGGCGACGGCGCCTACTACACGGATATCGCGTCACGCTATCTACAGCTCATCGTGAAACTGATCGATGAAGCCGGTGTACCCAGGGATATCAAAACGATTGCCACATTAACCAACCCCAAGTCGATGAATCAATTTTTTAGGGATCACAGTACTCAAGAAGAAATTGAGGAAGAGATCGAAGTTGAAGTGGAAGAAGAGACCAACACACAAAGTGCTCAGGATGACGATTTAAGCGATTTTATTGCAACGTCCGAGCCTAAGGGTCAAAAAGTGATGAAAACCGTTATAGAGAAGCGTACAAGAACTGTGACGAAGCTTCATGAGGGTTTGCGTACGATTAAACGAATTCTTGATGAAGAGTTCCCAGAAGAGATTGTCATAGGTTGCCTGACTCGGTTAAAAATGCAGTTAGGAGAGCTACTGGAATCAGATCTCGGCCATTTGTTTGTGGAAAGGGAAGAGGGTATCGACCTTCAAACTATCACGGATGAGAACAATGTGGTGATCTTCAGTATTTCGGGGAGTCGGTATGCCGATTATATTAAGAAAATTGGCAAAATGATCATTTTAGACGTGAATAGCCTCGTTGCTTATCGACAGGCTCAAGGAAGAAAGTCGATCTTTGGGGTTTATGATGAGTTTTCTGCCTATGGTGATCGGCGCATTGTCGATATCGTTAACAAATCACGTTCCGCCGGGTTCGAGTGTATCATCTCAACACAGACCCTTTCTGATATTGATGCCGTTGATCCGATTATGACCGAACAGATTATTTCGAACTGCAACGTAATCGCAACGGGACGTGTGAACTCGTCAAAAGATGCGGAGCGCATTGCGCAAGTTTTTGGCACCTTTTCAGATCGGGAAGTGACCCAACAAATTCAAAAGAAGTATCCCCATACGCGTTATGAAGCTGAGATGGGTACCGTTCGTGATGTGGAACGGTTCAAAGCCAATCCAAGTGAGATCAAAAACCTTCAAATCGGAGAAATCTTTCTCAACCGTAAGATGGTTGAAGAAGCAGAGAGCGATACTTATTTCCGTCGTGTCTATGTTCGCAACGCCTTGGAACTAGGAGGGATTAAATGAGATTGTTCAGCAAGCTGAAGGAAGGGCTTTACCGGAATGTTTTAAGAGGAAGAAAAAAGGTGATGAAAGATGATCGGCGTCTTCCTTCATCACGGTTTAACGGACGCCTCGTGTTCTCAATAACGTTTTGGTTGGTCGTTGCTGGTGTTGTTTTCTTTGCTTTTCAATCCTGGGCTCGAACCGGGTTTTTGAACGAAAAAGTTAATGGATATCAGGAACAAGCCTCTGCGGAGATCGCCACACTCAATGAAACCGGATTTGCGAATTCACCAGCAGGGGAGCATTATGCGAATCGTTTCCTTCAAACGTATCTGAACGTGCCGAGTAAGGATGAAGAGCGTCAGACGCGAAAAGAATCGTTGCAAGCCTTTCTTGCGGAAGGATTAAAGGTAAGCGAACTGGAAAATTTAAGCTCCTTTCAGGGGAAACGCGTGTTACGTGATGTTAGTTTATACGATGTACAAGACGTAGAAGAAGAAGCTGCAAGCTACGTCTATCGGATCGACTATGAGCTCTTTAACGTGGTTGAGAAGAAAGAAGAAGTGGAAGTAAAAGAGAAAGATTCAGACGGGAAAGAGAAGACGGTGAAAGAAGAAAAAGTGACAACGGAAGACGAGTCTATCGGCGTCAAACAGCAGATGATCGTTGTCCGTCTTGGTACGGATGGAAACTCCTTTAATGTGATCGAGCAACCCTATTATCAATCTCTTCCAAGTGAAACACGCCTTTCGGCGGTGGCCAATCAAACCGATCAGGCTGATAAAAACGTCAGTATGGAGGATGAACTGAAGCAATTTGCGACACAGTTTTTTACATCGTATACGACTAACTCGGTGGAAGAGATGTCTTATTACATGGAGAACCCTGAATCTCTTCAAGGGCTTTATCAGTATCAAGGGGTCGAAGACTTCACCGTGTATGACGGAGAAAATGGGCAATACGTGTTAAAAACGCTCGTGTTTCTGCAGGAAGAGGGGACCGATCTACAAACAAAGCATCCCTTTACCCTCGTTGTGAGCAAAGAGAACGATAAATATTATGTTCAAAAACTCAAACACACGATAGGAGGATGAAGACATGCCAGATATCACAGGTTTGACTGATTATGCGTCCGCACAGGTGGCAGCAGCTTTGTTTATTTTGATGATCGTGATGATTGTCCGAGCCTTTGTATCACAACGTTGGGGAATGTTTTTCTCAAGCTTCCTTTTCGCGGTGGTGTGTTATGTGATCGTCGCCAATCCCGGTGAGTTCGAGAGTCTTGCGAATGCGATTTGGAGCTCTGTTAAAAGTGGTGGTTTAAGTTGAGGGGAGAATCCTACAGTTATCGGAAGTTCTTTCACTATCCGTTGAAAATTTGGAAAATTGGGAAAGGTGAGAAATCCATCGTTTTTTCAAAAGGCATCGAAATTCGGCAAATCGTTCTCGCTTTCTTCCTTTTTGGAATTCTCTTTCTCTTTCGAGACCAGATCAACGCCTTTTTACCGACGGCTTTGCAGCTAGCCTTCTATGCGATTTTACCCTGGATGGTGGCAGGTGCTGTTTGTCGAAGTCGCTTGGATGGCAAGCGACTCGACCGATTTTTCACAGGATACTTTCGCTATCTCTATACGAAGCGTTTTTGCTACAGCAGTCATAAGCCTGTTTACCAGCCTCAAATGAATAAAGTTCAGTCGTATGAGCGATTTCAATAAGGTGGTGGAGTGTGATGTTGCAGTTCCCTATTCAATCGTATCAAGATAACGTGATCTATACACACGATTCGGAAGCCTGGTCTTACTATCGTTTACAGGAGAGCACCGTTGGCATCAACGAACAGGAAGCTGAAAATAACCTGGTCAATCGCCTACAACGGCTTGCTACTCAGCTGACGGTTTTTGAAGAAGTGGACTATAAGATCGTGCCTGTTCCGGTTAACGTCGATCAGCGCATGCGTCATCTTCAAAGTAAGTACCGAGGGCAGTATGCCGAAGCCGGGAAGTACTATGCGGAACGAGCAAGAGAGATCCTACGAGAAGAAGCGCAAAACATCGTCGAGTACCGATTTTTTGTTGGGGTGAAATTAAAGCGTCGAGAGCTTGACGAAAAACTGATTGCCTCATTTTCTTCTTCGTTTAAGAGTATGAATCGGTACCTTCAAAAGCTCGCTGGGTTTGAGGGGCAGGGCGTAGACGAACTGACAGCGAGTCTCTTCCGTGAATCAGAGGAAGATGCCTATACGACGCTGAATCACTTTTTACATGCATATCGCGTGAAAGAAAAGGAACTTCGCTATCTCATTCGTCATCAGTTCGTCCGTGGCCAATCACGGCCGGATGGCGAGGGGAGTGTTTACAGTCTAACGGAAGGGATGCTTGATCCAGGGAAGGCAGGTTATCTTCATATCAAGCAGCTCGATGAGGATTCCTGGTGTGCATTTCTTCCCGTTTCCGAATTTCCGATCGAACTTTCATATACGGACTGGGCTTATTTCTTTCAATCCTATTCCTTTCCGGTCGAAGTGCATATGCGTACGATTTATAAACAGAAAAAACAGGACGAAAACCAGACAAACAAGATTAAAAAACGGTTTCGTGATCAGGATGCGCAGCTGATCGAAGCGAACGAAGATGATGATAGCTTGATCAATACCGGGCGCGAGCTTCTACACGATTTAGAAAATCAAATTAAAAATCAGGGAAAACCTCTCTTACGGACGCACATTCACTTTGTCGTTTACGGATCGACTCGCGAAGACGTTCGGAAGCGAGCCAGAAGGCTGAAGATGGATTTTAACGACCATCACATCGAACTCGTGCAACCACTAGCCGACCAACTCCTTTTATTTCACCAATCACTCCCAGCCTCTAAAGTCGTTGCGCATGACTGGGAACAGGTACTCACACCGGAGTCCTTTGCAGAGTCTCTCTTTTCTCTTACCCGGAAAATTGGTAATACCGTTGGTTTCTACTTAGGTAAAAACATCTCTCATGAAGGAGAGAGCCTTGAAAATTCGCAGTCTCTCGTCTTTTATCATCCTTTTTTAGCTCATCAGGGCTTACCGGGATCCAAGTATTCATCACCTCATGTGACGATTTCTGGACCTACCGGCATGGGGAAGTCTTATCTTCTGAAAGATATCTTGATGAACGCGGTTTTTTTCGGGGCCAAAATCCTGATGACGGATCCGAAAGATGAAGTTGAGAAGAAATTTAAGCAGGCTCTTACACCGGAAATGTCGCGACAAGTTCCTTATTTTAGCGACATGATTGAGAGTTTTAACTACATCACGCTTTCCAGTGATTTAAGTGACGCCGGTAAGCTTGATCCCCTTACCTTTCTGGAGGGAGAGGAGGCGACGGACGCTGCTGTCGGTGTCCTCGAATATTTATCTGAACTTCAATCAAGTGAGCGAAACATTAAAACAGCGATCTACAAAGGGGTTCGCCACGTGGTTCAACAGGATCAAAAACCCGGACTGTTAAACGTAGTTCGCTATTTACAGGCGTCGGAGGATCAGGACGTTCGTAACGTGGGTGATCTGCTTAATGAGATCGGGCGAAACGGGATCGCGAAGCTGATGTTTTCTGAAGGGGACGTTGAAGGGATCAGCCTGGATGAACAGGTGAACATCTTACAGATCCAGAATCTCAACCTTCCTGAAGAGGGCGAAAAAGCCGTTACGCGTGATGAACATGTGGCCGTCGCGCTGATGCAACCTCTTGCCAAGTTTGCGACAAAGTTTGCGCGTGATGATTCCGTCGTGAAGATGACTATCTTTGAAGAAGCCTGGATGTTGATGAATACGGGAGCCGGTGATCGGCTGATCAATGAACTTGTCCGTACGGGACGATCACTCCGTTCAGCAGTGTACATCATCACGCAATCGACGTATGAGTACAACAAACCCCAGATCAAAGAGAATATCGGAACGAAATTTGCTTTTAAGGCGAAAACGACGGAAGAAGCAGGGAATATCATCGAATTTCTCGGAATGGAAGACAACAAAGCTAATCGAGATATGCTGAAGAACCTGACCGAAGGGCAATGCATCATGGAAGACATGTATGGCCGAACGGCCAAAATCCAAACGGACGTCCTATTCGACGAATGGATCCAGGCCTTCAACACCAAAGACCACGATCGCGATGCCGTTGAATCCGAGGAGGCGTTCATCTGATGAAAAAAGCATTTGTTTCACTATTCGTGTTAAGTATTCTTTTGATCGGTTGTAGCGAGAGTAAAGATCCAGAAGACATTGCAAAGATAACCTATGAGTGGGAAAAAGCAACTCTTGAGGCAAATTATAAAACTGAACAGGAACTTTTATATGAAAAAGGTACTTATGAAATTCACAAAGATACTCCTGCAAGAGAGAACAACTTGAAATTTGATGATATGGAAGTTGCTATTTATTACGATGAAGAAAATGACTGGTTTTACAGCCTTATTAATTACACTAATCCCGAAGAAGGAAACAAGGTAGAGGACATTTATGTAGTACGCCAAAAAAATGAAGAACTGAAGATAGATATTCAAAAAAGTAAAGAGGTTGAAGGAAGCGATATAGCTAACAACTATGAACTTCAAGAGTGCGTTCATTGTAATTAGGAGGGATGAAATGTGGCTTTTGAAGAAAGGGCTAAGCTGTGGATTAGTAATACTAATACTATTTCTATTGTTCCCAATGTTAGTATTAGCTGAAAATCCATCTCCTGTCATAAATAAGCAAGAAGAAACGGTTGGGCGTGTGACGCTTGAGAGTAAGGAATATCCTCTTGACCACTATCGTATGGAAGCTGATATCGGGGATGGATTTAAAGAGATGGATGATGGTGCTCTTCATGCGATCAACCAAGGCATGTGGGGATTCAATAAAACCATCGCGAGCTTTACGCTATATTCGATCAATGAACTGATGTCGTTTGACCTGATCAGTAGTATGGCGAGCGAAGCTGGTATCATGAGTGAACGAATCTATCAGCTGATGTCAGGTACATTCTTTTCTCTATTCATTATCTTCATCGGCGCGTCCGCAGCCTGGCGGTACTTTGTGAATCACCAGGTGGGGCATGCGGTGAAGGCCATACTAGGGGCTTTAATGATCATGGTGGCAACCTTCTGGTTCTTCTCGAACGCGACTGGGAACATCCAGTGGCTGAATGAACGAGGGAGCGAACTGGAAGGCATGGCAAGCTCAGCGAACGTCTTACTGAGCTCAGATGAATTTGACTCGAATGAAGCCTATAACCCAAACGAAGGCGTCGCTGTTTTAGAAAATCAGCTCTTTAACTTGATGATCAAACGTCCTTATTTGCTTCTGAATTACGGATCCACAAAGGAATCAGAAGTTGTGAGTGATGATCCGAACAGAGTTGACAAGTTATTAGAAATTAAACCTTTTATAGAAGAAGGAAAAGAAAAAAGAAAAGATATTGTTACTGATGAAGTTAAGAATGGAAATAAACAAATGACTCCGGAGTTCAGTGGCGACCGGTTTGGATATCTTATTATTACGATTCTTTCGACCATTGCCCTTGCGATTCCAGTTTTGTTGTTGGGGGCCTTTAAGTTTTTGCTTCAAGTTTGGTTTTTAGCTCTTGTCATTTTCACAGCTATTCCACTCGTTTTATCGTTGATCCCAGCTTACAGTGAAAGTGCTCTGAATCATGGGAAGAAGCTCGTCGGTGTTTTAATGATGAAGGCCGGTTTGGTTCTATTGATTTCAGTCATTACAGGACTTGTAACCTTACTCTATGAATCTGTGAAAGTTACGAACGGGGTCGAGGGATATGCGTTTGTAGTTTTTCTGATCTGTTTAACGATGTGGGGATTATTCAAGTATCGTTCTGAGATCTTTGAAGTGGCTTCTGCAGGTATGGTTCAGGGACAGCAAGTGGTTGAGAGAGCGACAACAAAATCTATCGATAAGGTAGGAGAAGCGAGGCAGAAAACATCGCGAACGGCAACGCGCATGGTGGGGAAAACCTATAAGAGTTTACGAAATCACAAGCGCTATGCTGAGATGGGAGAGCGAATTTCTGATTTGAAGACCTCTGTAGGAGGTTCGGGTAGTTATGAAAAACGTTCGGATCAGAGAAAAGCTTCCGAAGGTCATAATCCAGAAAAACAAAAGATTGATCCCAATCAAAAAGGAGCTAATTCTCCCCAGTCTGGTAAGGGAGGCACCCGTTCAGCTGCACGAAATGCTGAAGCTGCTGTCGTTAATTTACGTGATTATAAACAGGGGAAGGATTCCTCTTCTAAACGAAATGAAAGTACGAGAGGACAAGGAGAAAAGACCTCAACATCACCTTCAAAGCGACAATATCTAAAAGGAATGCAAGATCGGTCAAACGATTCAGGGAACTTATCGAGTGAGTATCGAAAGCAGGGCAGTATAAAGGCTTCTCCATCTGAACAACGGAGCACTACGACAGCTCAAAAAGTAAGAGAACCTGAAAAAATGGAAAAGAAATCTTCTCATCGAGTTCTTCCTACACAGCTTCGTAAGGACGTATCTCCTTTGTCAGAGAAACGTCTGCCGTCAGTTGAAGGTGGGGGAAAGAACCTGGAGAAAAAAGAAACACATCCTATCAAAAGAAGAGCACGAGGTACCATTCAGTCTTCTTCTGTTCGTCGAACACCTCCTCCAGAGAAATCAGCCATGCGCCGTGAGACGGCAGTATCAAAAGAAGTATCTAAACCGATCACGAAATGGGAAGCACAGCAACAAATCAATCAACGCCGTAATAAATCTCATAACGAGAAGCGCTCGTCTCGTCGGAAACTAGGTTATAAAGTTTCTAAAAAACGAAGGTAAGCAGTACGGTCTAACATAACGATTGCTCAATATATCACAAATGGTTGTGGAAAGGAGAAGCTATGGAAGGTGTGTTGAGGAAAGGAGCGAAAATTGCTGGAGCCGTTGCTGTACTAAAACATCCTCTTACCTGGGTTATCGGGGGAATTCTGCTTCTTCTGACCTTTCTTTTTGGGATAGGGTTGTTTCTCTCTATTAGTCTGGGAGGAGAGAATCAATTTGAATCGGGCATGTCTGGTGAAGGGGCAGGTGGAACGGCTCAGGTCTCGGCAGATGTTTTGCGTTATGAACCTTTGGTTGCCCAATATGCAGACGAATATGGCGTGAGTGAGTATGTGGGACTTATTCTTGCCTTAATTCAACAAGAGTCGGGTGGAAGACACTTGGACGTGATGCAGTCCTCGGAGTCGATCGGGCTCCCTCCAGGAACCATCACGGATCCTGAGTACTCCATTCAATTAGGGGTGAAGTACTTCTCGGAAGTGATGAAACAGTCAAAAGGAGACATTCATTTAGCTTTACAGTCGTACAATTTTGGCAGTGGCTTTATTGGATACGCTCTTGAGAGAGGAGGATACTCGAAGGAAGTGGCGATCGGCTTCAGTGACATGATGGCTGTGAAAATGGGGTGGGAAACGTATGGCGACGTGAATTACGTCGATCACGTGCTTCGCTTTTATGACGCAGGGACCGGTACGGTTTTGGTTCAGGGAGATGGAACCCAAATCTTCGATGTGTCCGAGGTTCACAGCATTATGAAAAAATTCCTCGGACGTCCGTATGTATGGGGAGGAAGGACGCCTGCTGCAGGAGGATTTGATTGTTCTGGCTTACTTGAATATGCTTTTGCGCAAGTAGGAGTTGATCTGTACGGAACAGCACAGTCTCAATATGATAAAACTGTTCCTGTTTCGGAAGACAACATTAAGCCAGGTGATCTGGTCTTTTTCTCTACCTATAAACCCGGGGCTTCTCATGTGGGGATGTATATAGGAGATGATCAGTTTATCAATGCAAACAGTGGAAACGGAACGTCCTATTCTTCTGTTGAACAGTGGAAGAATCTCTATCCCTTCTTAGGATTTAGGCGCGTTCAGTAAGGATGGTGAGAGGCATGAAATCTAAAAAAACGTACGTCTTTCTTATGAGTGGTTTTATCGTGGCAGTGTTAGTTGTGGTTTATGTGTTCAGTTTGCAGGCACAATTACGGGAAGTCCGAGCGAATCAACAAAACTATGAAGAGGAGATGGCTTCGCTGTCGTCCGTAACGAACACGGATGCATTAGAAGTGAATCGGGATTTTTTAGAGCACTTTTTCACCTATCAAACTACAGCAGAACGGTATACGAACGTTGAATCCTACATGACTGATCAAGGTTTTCAGTCGACTCATCCATCAGGTACTGAACTTCCGAAATCAGAGGAGTCGGTTACATCAACTATGGTGGGACTCAAGCCATATGAGTATCAGTCTTCAAAAACGGAAGCTTCCTTTTTTAATGAATTCCAATTAAGTACGGACTATAACGACGTTACGAATACAGAAACGGTTATTGTGAAAACATCTTTGGTTTATGTGAAAAAACAAGGGTGGAAGGTAGACGATGTTGAATTTGTAGGTCAATTAACGGGACGATAAGGAGAGGAAAAGTACATGCGAAAAATGGATGATTAATAATAAGGGAAACATTCAAGCCTAACATTTATTCCTTTTTAAATTTTTAAAGACGGGGAGATGAAAGCATGATTTTTAAAAAGAGTAAACGCATTAAGAAACTAGAAAAGGAGAAAGTCGCACTATCCCATCAGCTTTTGGTCGCGGAAGGTAACGTTGATAGGATGAAAGCATCTTTAATAAAGGCGAAGGAGTATACGGAAGAGCTCGAACAGGAAGTTAATGATTTAGAAGATTTTCACATGACGATGGAATTTGCGAATGAAATCGTTGATGAGACTGAACCGAAGTTTTGCTCTTGTGGAGGGGAAATGATTCCAATGTATGAGGAAAACCCAGGTTGGATAAAATTCTGTCGGAGTTGTAATGCAACGAGTGAGAATACAAGTGCATCACCGATTGTCGAAACATAAAGGTTGATTTTACTTTTACGCAGCTTTGGGGATACCGCCAGCAAAACGCGGAAAACGTACGCTAAGATAAATTCGAAACGAAAATAGCCGACTTGACTCCTTTTTTCTAATATCTTGTTGAGAGACAAGAGTTTTTCGAGGCGTAACATCCTCCCATATTTAATCTTTGTTTTTTCGGATCTGAAATAGAAACTAAAGTTGAATAATCACGTTTATGGACTTTCTAGTTGTAATGGGAGAATTTAGCTTATAATAGAGAGGCTAGATCTATAAGCGTTTATTTTGAGGTGATAAAATGAATTTAAAAACATTCCATGAACGTTACGAGGCTATTCTACATGCTGATGTTGAGGAACGTAAGAAAGATTATCAGCTAGCTGAGCTAATGTCGGAAATGGAAAGAGAATTTAGAATACCAAGTATCCGAAATGAAAAGTGGGAAAAAGAAAATCGGGCTATTATTGCTTTATACCGAAAGATATCTTTAAGTCGATCGGGGATTTAATGAAAAAAACAATAACATTTGAGTAGTTCTGTTTAGCAATGAAAAGCCCAATTCCTCTTTATTAAGATTGAGGGATTGGGCTTTTTTTGAATCATCCGATGGCTCGTTAATATGAAACCTTGGGTAAGCGCCTATATACTACTTTTGTTGTATATAGAATGGTCGATCCATTCTCACGGAATCTACACCGTAAGTTAATTCTTCATGTGATGATAGATGCGAAGTAATGTAGCATATTGACTTTTCGGTAGATCCCTATAACTGTATGTATTTCCGTTAACATTTAGGTATGAAAGACCAGAAACCTCACAGGTTCCCTCTTCTGCTTCATAGCCGTTACTTCTAAGAAATGCTGCAAACGTTTGTTTGATTTTCTCCATTAATTTCACACTCCTTTCTTTTTGGAATTGATTACTTTAATAATATAAGAGATACCACCAACAAACGAAGAGTTCGTTCTATACAACATAACTACTATATATCCATATTTGTCGGTATTTAATAGTGAAGTCACAAATCTAACGCAACATAACTCTTAGCGTACGTTTTCCGCGTTTTGCTGTCTGGACCACTTTCATTTTAAGAAGAAGATGGAGAAGTAGAGTGATGGAATGAAACAAGACGAGTCATAAACAGCGACATTTTATATTTTCTACGCATATATCATTTTATCTAAAACTATCAACTTATCTAAAATGAATTTCATCACGATTTAAAATTTATTGACTTTTATCTAATTTATCTGATATGATTTAATTAAGATAAAACGGAGGTGCTGAAAATGTCTCAAGAATCAGTGATTTTAGAATTCATCAGTCGCGTTCAAAAGCTCGAAAATCGGGTGGAAGTATTAGAACAAAAATTAGAGGACACTCAGAGTGAAGATAAGGAAGTTGTTACTGAAGAAAAATCGGAAAAAATCACCCGTTCTATGGGAAGAGAACATGTGATGAAGAAATTGAGGGAATTCAATAAAGGACTAGAAGTAGAGAAAGCGACTCGCACTTTAGGTTCTGGAATTGTGATGAAACAAGGTGGTCAGGTAAAATTAAAAACTAAGTTTTATTATAGTAAAAGTCATTTAGAACATATATCTTCATGGCACACCGTCCATGAAAATGAAATCAATAACATGGATTGGGATGTTCATATTTTTACTGTCTCACATCAAGGAAAATTCCATACTTTCTTCTTTACTCAAGAAGAATTAAAAGAATTTGTAAAAAGTAAACACGCCGACAACGCGAATTTGTATCACTTTTACTTCCATAACAAAGGAAATCGTATGGTAGAAAACCGAGACAACGAAAAAAATGTTGATAAGTATTATGAACGATGGGCATTGCCTTCTGAATTATTAAAGACGACCAAGTAATAAGAGTGATGAAATGAAACAAGACGAGTCATGCTTAGCGAATAAATAGGCGCCAGCCTTCGCAAGTATGAAGCGTTTTTTTCATTTCTTAACGATAAGACTATTAACTTAATGAGTGAAATGACTTCAGTTGCTACTCATTTATATCCACTTCCGAAATGTCTCTACCATCAAAATACATTTGGTCATCTCCCGTGTTTAAACGGACATACATCCCTGACACCTTTTGTTCGACGCCATCTTGTTCGATAAAGAAATCGATGAAGGAGACTTCTTTTGCTTCTTTTTGATAGAATCCCTCTACTCGTTCATTTAAAATACTGGCCCCCTCTTCGTACTTGCGAATCTTTATTCTCTTGGGCGAGCCTACTTGGTCAATATCCGTATCATACTTCTCGGCAAAAGCGCCTTAAAAACACGAATTCTTGATACGTATACGTTACCAGCAAGAACATAGGGGGGATTGGAATTGAGCAATCTGACGAGAGAAGAATATAAGAAAAATCTGAAGAAGGAACCACTCTCCCCTCGTGAATGGCGATATGCGATTTTGGGTTTTATCATGTTACTCATCGTTGCATTCCCAATTGTTATTCTTTCATATGAACATCACCCCCTATTTCTTAACTGAACAAGCTCTAAATCTAGTAAATTTATTTTCTATTGTTTTAAACGATCAACATCCATAATCATGTCATTCAACGACTTGGTTACTTCCTCCTGTTTTTTCTGTGAAATATCATCATGACTCCCTTTAGACCTCATCTTCCGTTTTCTGACTGGATGTCCATAATAACCTCCTAAAAATATCTGAGAGTCTTCAGAAACGATTTACGTTCCTACGTAAGAGTCACGTAAACTCTAAAAAACGCTTCTTTTTTATGGGGAAAAAGATGGATTTATCAGCAGTGTTTTGAAATAATTGGTATTAAAGGCTTGGGAAGCTCACTTTAATAAGTGAAACTTTAATTTTTCTAAATCGTATATACCGTACGAATTAGAAAAATTATGGAGGTGTCAAATGTGTCCAATGAAGTTATTTTTGTATTAGTTATAGTATCAATGGCTATATGGGTTACGGTGTCTAGAGAGGCTGTAAAACCTTCAAAAGAAATAAACTGGCGGAAAATGATTACATTACTGTCTTCAGGTTCATTATCTACATTAGTTATAACCCTTACGCTTTTTCAAGGCATGTCTTTATAGTTCCGTTATCTCCGAGCGATTAAACAATATCGAGTGGGTAATTCCCCATAAGGAGGTAGAAGAAGAACTAATAGGTCCTTTTTTACTCTTACTTTTGATTATTTTAAAAGTAGTAATGTTAATCTATGTTAACATTCCGAGATTTTACTATTATAGGAGAGTCCTAAAATGAAAAAGAAAATGAATTATTTACTCTTACTTTTAACGATCACCTTTATGGCTGGTTGCGCTAACGTAGAAGACGTATCTACTACAGATGTAGATGTAGAAGAAGAAGCAAAAGCTGAAACACAAAAAGAAACAGTTCCTCAAGAAGAATCTGTAGATGAAACAAATGAAAATAGTAAAGAAGAAACTCTTGATGATACAGTTGATAATGAACCGGTTGATGATCCAGCAGTAGAGGAAACAACAACCCAATCAAATAATGAACTGTTCGCAGGATACAGCCTTATTGAAGTTGATGGGGGTGATTTGTCTGGATATCGAGAATCTAACGCCGTGGTTGACATTGGTTACGGTGACCGTGAATATTGGGCATTTACTAATGAATACGGTCAACTAGTACGAGTCATTGCTGAGGAAATTGTTCTGCAAGACGACAGTAACGAACCTGTATTATCGTCAGGCAGATACTATTCTGATGAGGCAAAGGTTCCTGGTGTCGAAAGTGATGTTTTAGATGAAGGACATATCATTGCTGATTCTCTCGGCGGGGTATCGAATGCTTATAATATTACTCCGCAAGATAGTACACTCAACCGACATGGTGATCAAGCTTATTTGGAAGACGGGATCCGTAGCGCAGGTGGAGCTACTAATTTTGAAGCCATTATTACATATCCGAATACAGAAACGCAGATTCCTTCAAGTTATCAGTATACCTATACTTTGAACGGAAATGAGATTGTTGATACATTTGACAATGTGAACCCTGATGAAGTCAATGCGTCCCTCGGTTTAACTGAGAGTGAACCTGAAGAATCAACTAGTTCAGATACAGAGGGTGATATTTCTAGTGTTGATACAAACGGTAATGGACAAGTGACTATTAAAGAAGCAGAGGCAGCAGGTTTCAGTATGCCGATAATGAGTGATCATTGGTTATATCCCTATATGCGTGATAACGATAACGACGGTATGGTAGGAGAGTAGTCCCCTAGAACTTTGAAGTAAAATAAATGAACAATAGAGCATTTTCCTCGTTGGACGATTCATAACAATTTACGAATGGATGTTGTACAGGAACAATTAAAGTTAAAATTTTATGGTAAAAATATAATTATTAGTCACTAACGGAAGGTTTTAGTTCAATAACGATCTTCAACTATCGGGCGCAATTCTGTAGCAAGAGTTGTGCTCTTTCTTTATGTAAAGGGCGAGGTTGGAAAAAATTCTTAAAGTTACAAACAATGAGTTAAACAATAGAATAGAGGCGATTAAAATGGAATTGCTATATAAATATGTAAGTGTAACAGCAATTATAGGTGGATTAGGGTTATTGATTAAATATTATATTCAAAAGAAGATAGATTCTTATTTTAATTCTAAATTGGCTGTTCATAAACAGGAATTGAACGACTTAACTGAAAGAACTAAATATGATTTAAGTAGAAGGTTGTTTGATTTTGAAGCATATGCTACTAAAAAACATGACATTTATCCTCTTATTTATAGTAAAATCTTTGAAACATTTAATAAGATGATGGAATATCAAAGTGATATTGAAGCTGAATTTAATTTAGATGAAGATCGTATTTATGATCTTACAGGTGATGAACAAATTGATTTTGATCAAGATCTACTTCACTATAAATATCAACAAACATATATAGTCCATGAAGTACATAAAAATGCAGATGCTTATTATTTAAGTAATGAATTATATCTTTCTAAGTCTGTAGCTTTTGAATGTGGTTATGTATTAAAACAAATGCGAAGTATGATTACTTGTTATTTTGATCACGAGTATAATAAGCCGATGTTAAGTAAGAGTCTTCTCGAATTAGAAGGGAAAATCGAACAAATAAAAATGATATTGCATGAAGAGTTATCTTATAGTCATCATGAATTTCATGTAAATGAATGGGGAAATTAGAATGGGGTGATTTGAAGCATATTTTTATTGACAGTACGTTAACAGTTAGTGATCCTTTCCTTTTTTTACGAGTCATTTTTAGGTGGAATTTAGCATTGCATCTAGCCAGTAATTTTGCATTTGAAAGGAATAGTTAGCAAAACGGAAATCTAAATGCAATCTCGTGCGTTTCTCAAAAGCAAAATAAGACGTCAGACTTCCATCTAGACAATTTGTTTTGTGAACTTCTATAATGAAGTAAACAAGTTGTTAACGATCGAAAACAACAAAGAACTATAGCGTGTTCGCGCTACAGTTTGAATAGGATCACAATTTAGTATTTGAGAAGATACTACAAACTCAGGGAAAAGACTGCCACAGTCATTTCTCGTTTTTGCTCTAAACGAAACGTTAAAATACTTATATGGTCTTGAAAATATCAGTGTCATACTCTGTGAACGACATTTTCGTTTATGAATCGTTTAGTCGTTCACCGCATACTTCCCGGAACATTTTTGAACCTTTCTGCGTTTGTGGACATGAATTAAATCAGGAAGCAGATTCGTCTTCTTTTGGGAAATATTTATCAATATCATTGATAAATAGAGCCAATATATCTCCCTTTTTTATTCTAGTATTATCATGGCCCATATCCTCTCGTATTTTTAACAGGAGGTCTTCAAGCAACGTCATTTCATCTTGCGTTGTCTTCTGGCCTTCTTTGCGATTCAGAAAATGTTTTCGATACTCCTGATACTTCTCTATCACATCTTCAGAACCCCAAAGGATTAACTCCTGAGTGAATTTAGACATCATCTGAACAATTTCCTTTTGCCCCAGTTGTTTCCCCATCTTAGCCCCCATAAAGACGCGGAATAGAAACTCCAGAAAGTCTTTATACATAGGTATTTTTTGCTTCCGATGCTCTTCTTCTATGGCTTTTTTCTTCTGATGAAAATTCGGAATTGTAATCGATAGTGTAGTTCCCACAACTACAAATACACCTGTAATCAAAGCAGCTGATATCCTCGGGTCTAGCGAAAAAAACTGGTTATAAATCCAATTCAACAAACGAAAAAAACCATACGAAAACACAACAATCAGAAAAACCGCCTTGCTTCTAAACTCAGTCTTACTCATTTTGCGAGCTCTAGCCACATCAATCCCCCCTATTTCATATATTTTCCATTATTTTACATAGATTGTCCATATAAATTTCATGAAAAGTTGTACCTTTTCTTAAGAAACACCCCATCATAAAGTTGTTTTAAAGACTTTTAACAGAAGCTATGTCATGGAATTGAATGATCGTTCTACCTTCTTTTTTATGCAAATATAGCCTTCTATTAATGTTATCTACTTTTTTCACCTGGCATAATTCCGTTTCAAAAAAACCGTCTTTCCAGATTGTGATTTCTAATTCGGTATGAAACTGTAAACTTTCGGAAATCAATCTTTCAAATTCCTCTATTTGCTCCTGGCTGATCGTTGGTTTTTCAACTCTGTAGTAATCCTTTTTCGCTTCTTTTAAAAGTTCACTATGCTCCGTCATAAAGAATCCCTGATACTTCATCATTCCTCGATCATTGATCATTTTCATCATCTCCTTACTTCATCATACGAACATTCATTCCCGTTATTCAAGTTGTATATCCAAATTTGGGGTTCCAATTTATTCTAATGGTGATTTACGAGCCTTAAGGCGAGGGATCTTTTCTAAAGAAACAAATGGTTAAACATACTGGGCGGCAGCACTGACAGCCTGATCAGAAAGCCCAAAACGCTTTCTGTCATGCTGTAGGTGTCGCTTCTATCCTAAAGCGCCCGATAACAACGGTCTGTAAGCTGTCGCTAACAGTCCGTATGTTCCTGGTCTCTTTGCGCAAAGCGCCGGACCGAACGAGCCGAAGAGAAGAGTGACATGGAAGGCAGCCTACGGGCTGCCTTTTTTGTGTTTTTTTCTTTTGCCCTGCGGAGCGTACAAAAGCGCCATCCGACTAAGGCTCAATCCGGGTGAGCCTCGATCTCTTCCCGGTTTGAACCTAAGACGGATCACCAGCCAGTCAAGGGGCCCAAAACTTTTTGACCAGGTGCCGTCAAAAACTGTTGGTCTAATCCCTTGACCGTCTGGTGAGGCGATTTGTGCGTCCTACGTGCCAAAAGGCAAAAAAATACCCTTTCGGGAATCAGCGCTCGCCTGGCAAAACAAAAAAGGAGGACAAATCTATGAACGCTTTTGTTTCAATGAAGGACATGGAATTCAAACGGGAGTTACAGGAAGAAAAGAACACACCGTCCGAAGAGAAGAGCATTGGTCTTAATGCTATTTTTGAAGTGATTCGTATTAAACAAGTGGTTCAAGAAGTGCCGACACCTTTTGCGATTGGGGCGATACGTTCCCCGGAAGACGCCGCGAATATTGCCGGGACGCTGATTGGTGATGAAGACCGGGAAGTCTTTTTGGTCCTTTGTTTGAACACGAAAAATCAGGTGAAGGCGGCTCATCGGTGTCACGTTGGCAGCATCAATGCGAGCATCGTTCACGCGCGAGAAGTGTTTAAAACTGCGATCTTAAATAACGCAGCCTCTATCGTGCTTAGTCATCAGCATCCGAGTGGCGACCCGACACCAAGCATGGAAGATTTGAACGTCACAAAGAGACTTGTCCAGGCCGGTCAGTTGCTTGGGATTGACGTGTTAGACCACGTGATTGTCACGCATAACGGAGACCATTACAGCTTAAAAGAAAAGGGACATTTGTAGACACGCCAGGCGGCGAAAGTTCGTCGCCTCGGTTTCGCATGGATAAAAGCTACGCTTTTGTTGAGGGAAGCAGGCATCGAGCCTGCTTGTCGGCTGCTTAAGCAGCCGTTGATTGCTTATTCGAAGAAGGGGAACCTTCTCTTTTTTTGTGTTGCTGGGGTTTGGCATGTCAGGGTTATTTTTATCTGTTCTAAATTCAGAAGGGATTTTTTTAGTGGGGATTTCTTATCTATTCTACTTCATCTGGTTTGTCCTTCATTGATTTCTAATTCGTGTCTATAAAGACTACCGGACTTATTGCGTTATTTACATTCTTTATGGATTTAGTTGGGTCACCACAAGGGTCTGCTCACAGGCTGATAAGCTAGCCCAAAACGCTAGCAAACAGCCTATGGCATCTCGCTCTCCTCTAAAATCCCCGATAACGACGGGCTGATCCGAAATCATACGTCGCTTTCGGTCAGTCCGTAGGTTCCTGGTGATTTCTTTACGAGGAGCCGATGACGGATTCAAAAGCGTCATGACAGAAGGAAAGCAGCCTTGAGGCTGCTTTTTTATTGGTCATTTTTCCTTTTGCCTTCCGAATCGTAAAGCTCGCAAGCTGACTAAAGTTCGAAAAGGAAAGGACACCCGAACCTTCCCTTTCCTCACTAAGTCAGGGCTCAGGCGTTCAAGGGGCGCAAAAACTTTTTTCCTACGAACGCTACGCAACTGAAAAAACTTCCTGCTTTTATCCCTTGACCGCCTGAAGATGCTCGCTTTTCGTTCTCCACGTCAAAAGGGAAAAAACTCTCCCTTTTGAGGGACAGACTCGGTTCTTCAGTCAAAAGGAAAAACAAAAGGAGGAAGGACGAAATGAAGAAAAACGTTTATGAGATCGTAACAGAAAAGATCATTCGGCAGTTAGAGGAGGGCGTTATTCCATGGCGGCAGCCCTGGATTAACGGAGGGGCAGTGAATTGGAAAACGCAAAAAGCTTATCGAGGCATTAACGCTTTTTTATTAGAACCGGGTAAATATGCGACGTTCAATCAAATACAAGAAGCAGGAGGAAAGGTGAAGAAGGGGGCAAGCTCACACATCGTTGTCTTTTGGAAGTGGATTGAAAAAGAAGATCCCGAAAGTGGGGAAACAGAGAAAGTTCCTTTCCTTCGTTACTATCGCGTTTTTCATATTGAAACGCAGGTGGAGGGCTTAGAAAGTAAACGAGATGCAACCACGTTTGATCATGATCCGATTGTAGAAGCTGAAGCCATTTATAAAGGGTATCTAAACGCGCCAGATTTTACATTTGATTCAGGACAGGCCGTTTATTCTCCCACTTTTGATCGCATTAACGTTCCACCTTTAAAGGATTTTGAAATGGCTGAAGAATTCTATTCGACGCTTTTTCACGAAATGATACACAGCACGGGCCATAAAAATCGCCTGGCTCGACCGGGGGTGACGACGCAACGTGTCGCGTTTGGAGACGAGGTGTACTCCAAAGAAGAGTTAGTCGCTGAGATGGGGGCGGCCATGTTGTGTGGGGTCTCGGGTATCGATAACAGCACGATCAAAAATAGTGCCAGCTACATTCAGTCCTGGTTGCGTTCTTTAAAAGAAGATCATCGTTTGGTGGTACAAGCTGCGGCGCAAGCCCAAAAAGCATCGGATTATATTTTAGGAACTCCCTTATAGCCTGAATTTCTGAAAAGGATCGCCCCCTACCGGGGGCGAAAATTCAAAGGAGGCGTCAAAAATGAAATGCTTAAAAGAAATGGAAAACCAAATTGTTTTAAACATGCGAAAGTTGATTAAAGAGCAGCATCAAGAGAACTATCAAGAAGTAACATTTATCGGATTTACCGAGCATGTTTTTACGTTTATATCAAGAGATGAGGATACGGGGGAGCGAGCCGTTTTCTATCTGAATCCTTATACCTTTGCGATTTCAGTACGATGCGAATACACAAGAGAGATTGAGCTATCGATCGGATTTATGAATGAGCGAGGAGAACTAATTTGAGAGGGGTTTTACCCCTCTTGTATTCCTATGATTTAAGATAAAACGAATTGAAAGGGTGAGGGAACATGAAAACCTGTGGGTATTGCGGAACGAATCTTCAGGAGCATTATTGCTCTTTTTGCGAACTGATGCTGGACGAAAAACACGTTTTAGAAGGACATAAAAGGGTGAACCATGTCATTGAAAGTACTCCAGATGAAACAGCGATTTTTCTTTCAACTGCTGAACTATTAACTTTTGAAACGATTGAACTTCTCTTTTTGTTAAAATATGCTCGTTCTTATCGCTCTGAAGTCTATCATTTACGCGTCATAAGTTATAAGGCAGATGAAAACAAAGTTGATCAAGCCTTAGAGAGCATTCAGCATCAAAGCTATGAGGAATATGAAAAGGCAACTCGAAAGGTGTGGATCATTGAAAATATCTTGAAAGATCGGATTGGGTACTATCCCGTTAAAGTAACGGATGATTTCTTGTAAGCGTATCTTCATCGTATTAAACAATCCCAAAAGAAACGAATGCATCACCATAAAAATGACGATTGAGGTCTTGGACACAATCGAGCATTTGATTTCGTTTTGATTCGTCCATTTCTTGAAAGTAGTTCAGGAATTAATATTCAAAAGTAATAATCTTTTTTTGAACTCTACCAAAGATGAAAGAGATAGATATAATGTTAGACTTATAAAGAAAATGGTGGAATTATTGGTGAGTTAAACACGTATGGTATGTAAATGAGATAAGGTAGTTCGGATCGTGATTCGAAAATATATGCTGTGTGAAAAAGTAAGTGATATCAGTGGAGATAGTAGCTGTTAATTTCTTGGTTCGGAATAAAACTGGAAGTCATGTTTTAGAGAAGAAACTATAGAAAATAGATGGCGTTATCGGCTAATTTGCACAATTGACTAATACTTAATTGAACAACATTTCTTGTCAGTATGGACGTGTCGCTTCTATCCTAAAACCTCCGAAAACGAACGGCCAGTTAGCTTTGTATTCGCTAACAGGCCGTTCGTTATCGGTATCCATATGATTTTCTGTTAGAGGTATGAAATACTTACCGAATTATGGGGGTTAGTAAAAGAACAAACACTAAAAAACAGCTTAAAATAATGAATAGATTTCCTATTATCTTATTATATTTTTTTATATAAAATCCAAAAATAGCAATGAAAATATATAATGTTAATTCAGAAATTATATAAATCAAAGAATTTTCAACAAAAGTAGAAATAGATTTAAAGATTACGTATAAAAAAAATATACTTAGTCCCAATTTAAATGAATTAGATTTTGTGTCGAATTTCATCTCTTTGCTCCTTATTCCTTTTTTGACTTATTACCAATCATTCTAACCTAAGCTTAGCATTAGTACTTGTGATTTTATAGTGTGTGAATACAACTATTAGGAAAGAGTTAATAGTAAAATAGTCGTCTTTAGAGGTTTTGTTACGCTCACTCATACCTTAATGCTTCGATGGGATCGAGTTTAGCGGCTTTATTTGCTGGCAATAGACCAAATATTACTCCCATAAATATTGAAAATAGTAGAGCGAACGTTATTACTGGTAATGAAACTAGAGGTGGCCAATTGGTAAACAAAGAAATTAATTGTACTCCCCCCACTCCTAGGAGGATTCCAATGAAGCCTCCTAATAGACAAATGGTAATAGACTCAATCAAAAATTGTATTAGTATATTTGCCCTTGTAGCTCCAAGGGCCTTTCTCACTCCAATTTCTCTGGTTCGCTCTGTAACTGAGACAAGCATAATATTCATTATTCCTATCCCCCCTACCAAAAGTGAGATACTTGCAACTCCACCAATAATTCCAGTCATAACTTTAGTAACGGTTCCAATTGCGTCTTCAAGATCTTTTAAGTTAAATGCTTCAAATTTGCCCATTTCATCAACATTTTTAGTGTTATTTAAAAAATTTATAGTTTTATCTCCAGCAGTTTTCAATGTTTCCAAATCAGTAGATTGTATTGTTAAGGTCGTCACTTCTTCAGTTCCATAGATTAATGGCCAAACAGATAATGATATTATGGCATTTTTAATATCCATACCTATTATAGAATTTTGCTCTGAATAGACTCCAATAATTTTAAAAGGAGAACCTTTTATATCTATAATTTTACCGACAGCATCTTTACTTCCAAAAATATCTTCTTTCAAAGTCTTGTTAATCATTACTACTTTTTTGTTACTATTAAATTCATTTAGAGTAATTTTCCTACCAGATAAAATCTCTATGGGGTTTATTTGAAAATAATTATTATTTCCAGCAATAATGTTTGAATTACTCGTAGCACTATTATGGAATACATTTGATGATTGAGTATTAGATGTAATAACATGCTCAACTTCAGGAATTTTTTGAATGTTTATTACATCTTGCTTAGTATAAGCAGGAGTCTCAAAGGCTAAATCACTATAACTTTCTTGAGTTGGCTCAAATAAAATTTCTATTGTATTATTACTCTTTCCGGCTAATTGGGATTTTAAAGCAGCCTCTCCCCCTTGTCCCATAGCTATAATTGCAATAATTGATCCAACACCAATTATTATCCCTAACATAGTTAGTGCAGAACGTAATTTATGAGCCAGAATAGATGAAAAAGCCACTTTAAAATTGTCTAATAAATCCAATAATATCCACTCCTATTGAACAATAAAACCATCTTTTAATCGGATTGTTCTTTGTGTTAAGTTAGCTATTTCTTCTTCGTGCGTCACCACTACAATAGTTGTCCCTTCATCATTCAATCTTTTAAACAACCCCATAATTTGATTCCCTGAAAAAGTATCTAGTGCCCCAGTAGGTTCATCTGCCAATATAAAAGAGGGAGAAGTTACTATGGCTCTAGCGATGGCTACCCTTTGTCTTTGTCCCCCAGAAAGTTGATTAGGTAAGTGTTTAATTCGGTCTCCTAACCCTACTTTTTCCAATGCTTTCACAGCTATTTCTCGTCTATCTTTTGATTTTATACCTCCATATAATAATGGTAACTCTACATTTTTCAAAGCATTCATTCGAGGGAGTAAATGAAAATTTTGAAATACAAAGCCTATAGACTTATTTCTGAATTCTGCTAGTTCTACTTGATTAAAACTAGAGACGTCTTTTCCTTCGAGTTTATATGCCCCCTCTGTTGGGCGATCAAGTAATCCAATAATGCTCATTAATGTGCTTTTTCCGGATCCAGAGGGCCCCATGATTGAGACAAATTCATTATTTGAAATGTGAATATTAATTTTATTAAGAGCAGTGACTTGTATATCATTATTGTTATAGTTTTTTGTTATATTTTGAATATTAATCATGTAAACTCACTTCCGTTCCTTCCTTCATATCTTTGGCAGGTTCAACTATGAACTTTTCATTTTCCTTCAATCCTTTTAATACTTCTATATAATTTTCTTCAGCTACTCCAGTTTCTATTAATCTTTTGTCCAATTCATTTTCATTATTTAATACAAAGACAAATTCTTCTTCATTATTTTGGACGATACTTGAGCTCGGGATAGTTAATACGTTTTCTTTAATATTAGTCTCTACTTCTAATGATACATGGAATCCATTTTCTAAACCTTTATCGTCACTTAAATTAACTATATAAGGATAATAAGAAACGTTATTTACGCTTTCCCCATCACTCGGTATACTATTTGTGATAGGTGTATCAATTATATTGCTGATTTTCCCTTTCCACGATTCATCATTTTCAATTTTGGAGATGACTTTTACAGATTGTCCCTCACTAAGTTGATGCTTTTCAATTTCTGTTAACAGACCTTTTATAATGTAATCACCATCAGATGTGATTTCAATGAAGGGTTGATTTTGACTAGAAGCAAGTGGTTGATCTACGTTATTAACGCTCATTACGATTCCTTCTACATCTGACTTTTCATATCGATCCATCATATTTTCTTTTAAATTTTTTAGTGAATTATTATTTTGCTTGAAATCTAGATTAGTAAGTCGATTCTGTAACTTCAAGTCATCGAGTTGAGCGTTTAACTCTTTCTCTATTTCATCATTTTTATTTTTGGATAATTCTTCTTTTATATTTTTTATTTGACTATTTTGCTGTTCTAACTGAACTAGGGTCTTTGTTTTAGAAATCTCAGCTTGCTCTATCTGATTCTCAATTTCTTTATTGTTATATGAAAATAATTTAGTCCCCTTTTTTACTTTATCCCCCACATCCACAAAAATTTCATCAATGTTTCCTTTATTAGAGTTTATGTAAACCTCCTGGTGGATTAAAGGTTCAACTTTTCCTGAAATTAATGTTGTGTTTTTTATATTTCGTTTTTTTGCCTTTTCTGTATTTACTACCACTCCATTATTGTTTCCTGTGGTTTCGGTTACTTTATTTGCTAAATTAAAACTAATTAAAGCAACAAAAACTATAAATATTAATCCAATTATCCAAATTTTTTTCTTAAGCATTTTTCCACCCCTAAAGTATTGATATGACGTTGAAGAGTATAAGTAAAATATAAGTAAAATGCAATATTTTTCAAAAAACCCTTGAATTTCCATTAGCTTTCAATTACCATTCAGAGTGCAAACATAACGAACCATTTTTTTACAAACATGATCAACTATCCATTGGAAGGGTGAAAAGGAAGTGAGTAATAGTGCTCAGACAGAAGAACTTAAAAAAAGTGGAAGTTTTATATCTATACCTTTATTAAATGTTTTGTTTACTCCAAAAACATTTTTTGAAAATAAAGCTGTTCATTTTAAAAAAAGATATGATATTCTTTTTATCATTTTATTAAATTTAATAATTACATATTTTATTTCAAATCAATTATTACAATCAGAAACTCTTTTAAGTAGTTTAGAAGATTTCGAATTTAGTGATTCACTTTTAAGAGTTATAAAAATTATTGTAACTTTCGGTTCTGTAATACCTTTATTATTTTCAGTAGTGTTAACATCTGTTGTATTACTTATTTTTTTCAAAATATTCAAATTCAATTTAAATTTCGAGAAAACATTTTACATTATATTTCTTGCTCAACTGCCTCCTATAATTAGTAAATTCACATTATTGATACCTGGAGTTTCTCAAGAGGGTATAAATGCACTGAGAATTACTGGATTTGGATATGCTTTTCAAAACATGACTAATAATAAATTTCTATTAACATTCTTAAATGAGATCGACTTATTTGTTATTTGGTCTTATTTTTTAATCGGTCTTGGGATATCTATTTTAGGAGCTACTTCATATAAAAAAGCAGCTATAGTCTCAGGATCATTATGGTTAATTTCTGCGCTTGTACTATCTGCAATAAAACTAATTTAAACTTTACTTGAAAGGGGGTGAAATAAAATGGATATCCTTAACCTAATCACAGAGCTTATTAATACAAATATTGCTGGTGCACTTGGACTCGGCGGTATTGCTAAGTCTGCAATTGAGTACGCTCTAATGGCTGGAGCTACAGTATCTGCAGCAGTAGCTATTGTTTCTTCTGCTGGAATTGGAGGGGCAGCAGTAATAGTCGCTCAAAGATGGATTCTTAGGGGGGCTTTTGACAAAGCAGCACTAGTATAACTTCTTGATAAATTACATAAAGGAAGAGGGACAAACCAATGAATAGCATCGGTATTTTTATTTCTGAGGTAGGCGCAACTTTTGGTTTGACGCAAAACCAGTTGGATATGTTAAAAACAGCAATTGAAGTAGGTTCTACTGCTGGTACTGTAGCAGCTATGGTAGGGACCTTTGGAGTTGGAGCTGTTGGTTCAGCTTTAATTGTGAGGTATTTCAAAAAGAAAATGTTAGGTAGAATGCTAATCTGGTAAAAAAATAAAGCAAAACGGGAACCCCGTTTTGCTTTATTAATGATGTTCAAAAAAATATAAAGAGTGGTTTAAAATGAATTATTTCCCTTTTAGAAAAAAAGATGTATTTCTGGTTTTATTATCAGCACTCATATTATGTTTTGGTATTATTATTGGGTTAACTCTATTTCCTTCCTTACCTAGTAGTTCTGGTGACACTACAGCTATAAGTTCTTTAGCGATAAAACCTAAATATGGTTTAAATGGTGCAATACAATATTTCATAACTAATATAACAGCGTGTTTACTACTAATATTAGGATTAATCTCCTTTGGAATTCCTACTATTTTTGGGTTGTTTCTTAATGGACTTATCTTAGGTGTGGTAATGGATACTAAGTATATGGAAGGTATGAGTATATTAAAAATATTTATTGGCATTATGACGCATGGAATTTTCGAATTACCGGCACTAATTATAGCTGGTTACATAGGACTTAAAGGTTTTAATTTTTATTTTATTAGAAATAAAGAGTGGAAAAAAATTATGAAGTTAATAGTACTAATTACAGTATTATTAATTGGAGCTGGTTTAATTGAAGCATTGGTGACACCATTACTAATATAAGATTTGATGAGGGACGACAACGAATGGCTATTAAATGGGTTAAATGGAAATTGTATATTAGATTAAAAAGAAAATGGAAAAAATTATTTTCGGTAGGTTCAGAATTAAATATTTCATTGTGGATACTAGTATTATTATATAGTTTAGTGAAAATTTTTGCATTACTTTTGACATTCACTTTTCTTTGTGAGCAAATTTTATCACTTAATGAGACACCGTTTGGTTTAGAAACGGAAATGTTAGATTTGATTTGGTCTATATATTTTTTAGCTTTAATAAGTACAGCATTTTTGAATGGATTGAATTCTTTACATTGGACGATGGGATCGAATGATATTGATTGGCTTTTAGCTAATACTAATATAAGTAAGAAAAATATTCTCTTAATGAGTTTTTTAGAAATTAATATCTGGAATATGAAAAAAGTTTTTCTAAGTTATGTTCCCATAGCAGTTGGAATTTCTATTGCTTCTGAGACGAGTAGTTTCTCCATGTTTTCAATTATAGTTTTAGTGTTTGTGGTTTATTTGTTTATTAGTATGGTAACTACAAGTTTATTTACAAATATAAAAAATATTCAACTTAAAAAACAATCTATAACCACTCGTATTATTTCTTCAATAACATTAAGGGCTATAGTTTTGTATATATCATATTTTATCGGTACAAAAATGGGTTTGATATTAAAAGATATTTCGTTAAACAACTTTAAAAGCAATCCTAGAGTTATACTTAAAATATTTCAAAAACTAGAAATAAGTTTATTAAATGAAATACATTTAATTGGGAACAAAGTTTTATTGTGGGATTACTGGGGATTTAATGCACTTAGTAATTTGATTTTAGGAAAAGAGGCCTCAATTAGTATATTTATTCTATTAGGTAGTACGATCCTTCTTTTAATATTGGTGATGATAAGTGAAAAGATAAAAGCAAAACTTGAAAAAATTAGTGTCTCTTCATTTCACAACAATTTCTTAGAAAAGACTTTCGTTAAAATTTTCCTGATATTGAACTTGAATAATTATGTATATAAAGTGAAAATTTTTTTTAGATCAAATTTTGTGTTGAACCGGATTCCTGTCTTATTCGGAGGATTAGCTTTCTGGGCTTTTGTTGGGATAATTAGTGCTATTCTTTTAAATTTAGATGCTACAAACAAAGTTTATTATTTAGTGTTTTCACTGTATGTATTTTTTCCAGTTTATTTCTTTACTAACACTGCTTTTACCCATCTTAGTGGAATGTATTCAATAGAAAGTGATCAAGAAATCACAATGTTGCATTTTATGGCTAATAAAAACTTGTGGAATATTTTTAAAAGAAACTATATTCTGAATGTCGTTGTGTTTATTCCTATATTAATTTTGGGAGATGTTTTATTTTATTTTTTATCTGGTGTGAACATATCACTGTTTTCACTTCTATTTTTAGTGCATATTGTCAGTTTTGTCTTTTTTGTTACCTTACAATATATCCCGTGTGTTATAGTTCCCCACTTTCACTTTGAGCGAATCGAAGAAATTGATCAATTCAGTGACAAGGAATGGATAAATAATATTTCTATGATAGTTTTTAATGGCTTGGTCATACCATGTTTTCTGCTTCCAATTGCTTTGTATCTAGCTGACTCAATATTTTTGAATGAATATATACTTTATCAATTTATAGTAGTTACATTAATAATTGTTGTAATTAACATTATTTTATTTTATTTATTTAAGTTTAGACTTTCAAAAATTAAAAGTATCGAAAATTATAATTAGAATGGTGGAGTCAACATTGCATTATCTAAAATTAAATTCTATTACTAAAAGTATCAATAAATCCACAATATTAAATGATGTTTCTTTTAATGTTCCGAAGGGTGAAATAACTGCTTTTTTAGGTCCTAATGGAGCAGGGAAAACTACTACTCTACAGGTAATAGCAGGTTTAATAGCTTATGATAAGGGAGAAATATTTGTCAATGATAAATATTTTGGTGAACATAAAGAAGAAATTATGTTTATTCCTGATATACCTTTAATGTATCCTGAGTTAACTGGATACGAATTTATTGACTTTACGACAGATTTATTTAATATTCAAATTTCACAACAAGAAATAGCTTCTTCCATAAAAAAATTCAAACTTGAGAATGACATTAATAAGCAAATTAATCAGCATTCATTTGGAACAAAGAAAAAACTCGCATTACTAACTACATTATTAAAGAAACCAGACCTACTGCTTTTAGATGAATATTTCTCAGGTATAGATCCAGTAAATTTGAGAACTATAAAGAATATACTAATTGAATATGTTTCTCAAGGCAAAACTGTGTTTTTATCTACACATCAACTTGAAGCAGTTCAAACATTTTGCCATAACATAATATTACTGAATGAAGGTAAAGTAATAAAGGAAATGGTGAAAATTAAGGATGTTTTGGAAAGTAATTATACTTTAGAAGACTACTTTATCAATGAGATTGAGGGCGCTGAAGGTTTAGAGGCTATATTCTGAGTACCTTCAGAGGAAAATCCAACCTTCAGTTATTTTCCAAAATGATTTATTTTTTTGAATAATTTTGAATAATTAGGCAAGAGATAAACGCTGTAACCTCTTTATTTAAGTGTTAATTTGATCCACTGCAATTACTGGATCCACATAAAACTTTTGCCCACACTTCTTCGCCAGCGAATTGAAAAGGAACAGAGTAAATGTTGGTTTCAACTGTAATGAGAGACGTTTTGTTTTCTTTACAGGATAAGAGTTTTTACGCTTCGAAACGACTTGACGGACAGTCTCTGACTTATTCAGGATCAGGACATAAGTTCCGCTTGCTTTTTTAACACACCGGTCTCTAAGATATTCATTTAGAGTTTGAACCTTAGGTTACAAGGGCATTCCTTTCAAGTACCTCAATCCAGTCTTTTTACTACTACTTGCTGAATTACAGAAATAGTTTTAATCACCTAATGTACTTGAAAACCAAGATTTCTTGTTCCAATCGATCTTTTCAATGGAGAACTCTCACGAGCGCGTTTTGGAATGCCTCAAAAGAAATCAAAGCCATCCAAGAATGCTTCCTGTTTTTCATATGGATACGCTCTAACTAACCTTATTCGAGTGGCGAAATGTTGAACGAAGAAGAGGAAAACGTGCTGTGTTGCCCCCTTAAGTACAATATCCGCCTCTCGAAGACTTCTTGCATCTTTTTCTTGCGCAGTATGTTTTTGCTTTTTCCAATGTTTTTGACCTTCTTCCAACCCCTGATCAATGATAGGGAAAACTTGTTTTGTTTTTTTTTTTTAGTATTCTTGTTTTCCATAAGATCTTTTTCGTAATATGATGGTTAGAGCTTCTTATTGGGCCAAGTATTTACTTGCGGTATTACGAGAAATCTTGAGCTTTGTAGCAAGTTGTTTTTGTGGTAAACCTTCAACCTCTTTTTAAGTACTAGATATTAGAGAACTGAGGAATGTCGATCTTCCTTTTTCTTCTCCTCTCTTATGATGGTAAGTTTGGTTACGTTCTATCATGAGTGATTTTACTATAATTGGAAATGGGGCAACTCATTTTGCTTTGTATGTGATCATATAGTTTAAAAGTGACTCAAATCTAATTTACTAAAACATTAATTTAATTTAATTCATGTTCGTTATCAATAATGTTCGTTTTTGATAACGACTATGAAACTCACCTCCAATGAATTAAAACTCCTCTAAAAATAGTATCAAAAACCATCTCATAATCAAAGTTTCAATATATACCTTAACTAACCTTTTTGATAATATAGAAGTACCACCAATCGAAAAGGGGAGACCAATATGTTATTTGGCTATGCGCGAGTCAGTACGAAGGATCAAAACTTACATATGCAATTTGATGCGTTAAAGAAATATGGAGTGGAAGAGAAGAACATCTATTCAGAGAAGATCACTGGAACGAAGAAGGACCGTCCTGCTTTTACAGATATGTTGAAGTATTTGAGAGAAGGGGACACGGTTGTGGTTTACAAGCTCGATCGGATCGGTCGTAGCACGAAACACCTAGTAGACCTGATCAATGACTTCCAGGAGAAGGGTATCAACTTTGTTTCCATCAATGAAAACATCGATACAACTACGGCGATGGGGAAACTTGTATTTACCATCTTCAGTGGTTTGGCACAGTTTGAGCGTGACATCATCTCAGAACGTACGAAGTCAGGGTTGGATGCAGCAAGAGCAAGAGGACGAAAGGGAGGAAGACCCAAAAAAGACCAATCCAAGTTGGATATGGCCTTTCGGATGTATGATAGCAAGGAGTATAGTATCCAGGAGATATTGGATGCCACCGGGATTAGTAGAGCTACATTTTATAGGTATTTACATAAATCAACTTAGATATTTCTAATAACTCCAGTCAAATTTATTTAATTCATTAAGAAAATGATTACCTACCTCGGGTTCAATCATCTTAATGAAATTTGCCATGCCATACAAATGTTCTTTAAAAAAGGACTTGTTTTCTTGATTATTATGTTTAAGGTGACTATATACTCCATATTTACCGATAAAATAAATATGTTTCTTTAATTCTTTTTTATATTTTCCTTTTACTTTTACTCCATCATTTACCACTAAACCGGTAACTGATTGCATATTTTTTCTGGTTTGTATTCTTACTTTTTTTTCGTTTAATGGAAAATTATTATCTGATACTATCTTTTTGATTTCAAAAATACTGTCTGAAAGGTTCTTATTACCGGAGAAGGTAATATCATCAGCATATCTTGTATAATCAGCTTCTAAACTTAATGCAAGTTTATTTAAACTTGCATCCAAGTCTAGACATAAAATATTAGCTAAGTATGGACTTGAAGGTGCACCTTGAGGAAGAAATCCTTTGAATGTTAATAATTTTGAAAAGGTATATGATAATTCTTTTGTATATCCACTGTTGAAGAAATGAAGGAAAATTCTTTCGAATTTAATCGTATTAAAGAAGTCTTTAATATCAATATTTACTAAAACTTCTTTTTTTTGATGTGGTTCAGCATTACTTTTTATACTCCGTCCAAGAGCAAAACCATGAGCATTATTGCTGATGGTGTATCTATATAATACATTATCAAGTAACCAACGCTGAATTAGTTTCAAGTTATAACTAGGGGTAGAGAGGATTCTATATCCACCCTGAGATTTTGGTATCTTGTACTCTTTATAGAAAATATCAGTATTGATCATATAATGAGTTAATATAGAAAGATCAATCCCCATCACTAATGAAAGGTGTTTTCTATCAAAAATAACGGGCAGATTATTATTTAATAAGTTTTGAGCATAGTTTATGCATATGGATTGATATCTTTTACCATATCCTTTAATAGATAGTTCTTCCTTTAAATTTTTAATATAATCTTCCATAATTGCCTCGCTTTATTGGCGCCAGTAGTCTTTACAAAAGGATCATGTGAAAATAACTATTAGATGAAGCCGGTTAATGAAAATTCCCAAAAGGTTAAATGGATTTATATTTAATCGTTTTGGGTGCAAACGACAGTTTGCAGGTAAAAAGTACGGTTTTAGCTTTTTACCTAATCTATTAAGCAACATTAATAGTGATAGCGACTCGCTACCAATCTAAAGACTACTGACTAAGTAAATTTTAATCTATTATATTTTCTTAGTAAACCCTTTGGGTATATATACATCGTCTAATTTAATAAAAGGCTCACCTAATACTGTTTCTTCTACACTATCATTTTCGAATATATCTACACTTTCAAGATCATTACTTTCTAAAACTTCTATGCCTTTAGATGTTAACTTTAGGTATTTATCGGATTTTAAATAATCGTCATCTATTAGCTTAATGATAACGTTCTCTAACTGTATAAGATCTAAGCCAAATAACATACACATTTCACTATAAGAATAACTTGCTTGCATTGTATTAAAGTACATAAGTATTAGAGTATTTTTGTAATCCAAAATGAATTCAATTGCCCCTTTCTATTTTAATGTTCATATTTTGTTTTTTTCGCGCTTTTGTATTTCCTCTGTTTTTATCTGTGAATCTTTTAAAAAGAGTATTCCATTCTTTACGTTTACCGTTAAAGGTAGGGTGATACCAAAAAGCACTAATAGTATTGTTAGGGATATTATGGGAAAAACCAATTAATAGCTCGCTCGACTTATATCCTAAAATATTGCGATGGCCTTCTCCCCATATTTCCTGCTCAAATTGTGATAACATTTTTTGATCTTCTTCTTTTAATTTTGAATGAATGTTGAAGATTTTTTCATATTTGTGTTCGTAAATTATTTCTACATCAAGATTAGTTTTCTTTAAAAATGTGTTAATTGTACTTTCGGCAGTAGAGGAAATAGAGAGTAAGTTTATTATGATCTTCTTACCCTGCAAAACTTCAATATTTCCACTTAAAAATTTTGTGATGGTTGTTCCAGTTCCGGAAATGTCATCAAATAAAATCACATTTGGAGTATCTTCATTTAAATCCCTTAAATCCACTTTAATGGTATCTCTATAAACAGAAATATCGTTTTCGCGTATAATTTCTCGTAAGAGCATTGTTAGTTCATGAGAACTATTCGCTCTTCCATTTGCAGATGGTAAAGGAAAAACAAATATGTCATCTAAGTCGAATCGACTTAGAATATTTGTGAATTGATTTAGTATTATTCTTTTGATTTCAATTTTGGGGTAAAATGTGAACTCTTCAAATAGCAAGATCAAAATTTCTCTTACATCTTTACTTGGTGTATTGGAAAGCCAAGAATAAATCTTGTTTTTGAGATCTTTCGTATAATAATGTTCTTCATTAATATTATTTTTTTTTATAAATTGATCTACTAGTATTTGTATTTGAGTGGAATTATTACTCACTTTTCTCTCCCTTCCTCATGACGCTAAGAAGTTTTATTGAACATGAAATGTTATTTATTTCATATTATACCATTGAATTGAATGACTAATAACTTCATATTTTATAAGTGTTTTTAAACACAAAAATTCGTGTATAATATCAATTCTGCGAGAACATAGAATCCATCTCAGTGCCAAGATAATACACATACAGCAAGCCCCTACACTCTAGAGTGTAGGGGCTTGGATCATTTTATAATATTTTAAGGGGGAAGGAGTTCGGGGAAACTCCTTGGTTCATAGATTATCATAACAAGCACCCTATCTTAAGAATATGGGATACTTTTGACAATTCGGTATTTATCACCCAAAAATACTCTTTAGAACTATTAAGCATATTAGGCTGAATCAGATTATTGACTTGTGAAAGTAATGGCGATTTGAAATAATTGGTATTAAGCAATCTGGGCAGTATTGTAGAAGACTCAGTTTCGAGATAAATATTGAACTTAAAGCGTATTCCTTAAACTAACGTAAATAAAGTAAGCAAAATTTATTAGTCAAAGGGGGAAGGTAATTGAAGGATTATTGGAGTGAGTTATCCCAAAGAGTAAAAATAATTAGTAGTTTATTTGATGAATATGCATCAGAGGGAGACTTGGATAAAACAATATCATTAGTTGAGTACACAGAGCTATATATTGAGATAAATATTGATAATTTACATAATGCGGACATGTTTCAATTGTATTATTCGCTGGGCGTAGCTTATAGCGATATTTATAGAAGTGAAAGTCCTGAAAAACATGAAGTGTTACAAGAAAAGGAATTGCTGAATTATAGAAAAGCATTAAGCTTGTTAGATGAAGAAGAAATTAATAATAATATAATGGCTCCTCAATTATTTATAAATGCTGGAAATGCTTATTTTAATGTAGGAAGAATAATGGAATCAATAAGCTATTATGATATGGCTCTAACATTGGTTCCTAATCATCCAATGGCTTGGGGATGTAAAGGGAAAACTCTTGAATACTTGGCTAGATTGACATATGATAATGGCCATAAAAATATCTTACTACATGAATCTTATCAGTACTTAAGTCTTGCCGAAAAACATAAAGAAGTCTATCCTCATCCCCCAGCTTATGAAGTATTCCAGGATATCCTGAAAAATATAGAAGAGTACTTTGATTATAAATGGCTTAATGGAAGATTAGAATTTAAGAAATTTTCAACAGAGGATGATGAGGAGAGAGAGTATAAGACTTGGTGTAGAAAGAACAACTTATTTCTTAATGAATTGAATGAAGTGATAGATAGTAGTGTAATTGAACATGATCCTCTTCATATGCCTAGTATTGTGACAGCGTTAGAGTTCGACTCAAGGTTACATGGTTTTATGAATCAAATAAAGCAAGATTATGTTTCAACTCGATTTTTGTATTATGATGCTGTCAAGCCTAAGAATATAGTTCATTTCTCAGATAGAGGTGTTCATCAAGTAAACACACTTGATTATGCTATCCATTCTTTAAGTGATTTTAAAATTAAAACGGTGTTTAAGTCAGCCCATTCACTTTTCGATAAGATTGCTTTTTTCATTAATGAGTACTTTGAAATTGGAATTAAAGAGAGAGATGTTAATTTTAATACGGTTTGGAAATCCGAGCATGGAATTAATAAAAGAAGATATGAATATAAAAATCCTATAAATCAAAAAACATTAGAGAACCCACCTTTGAGGGGATTATACTGGATTGCTAAAGATTTCTATCCAGTATTCAATTCCATCATTGAACCCAAAAGTAAAATAATACGAGATATCAGAAATCATTTAGAACATAAATATGTGAAAACTGTAGAATTTGAATTTACCCCTGATAAAGTAAGTGGAGATAACATGGCTTATTATATAACCTACGAAGATTTACATAAGCATACAAAAAACCTTTTGAAATTAAGCAGAGATGCAATTATATATCTAATTATGGCAATTCATGTTGAAGAGAATTTAAGAGAACAGAGTAGAAAAAAGGATCATCTAACTGTTCCAATAAATTTAACTGGATTAGATGAAGAATGGAAGATATAGGATGTTTAACTTGGTGAAAATTTTAAAGTAATCAGGAAATAGAAGATAAAGTATCATTATCTCTGAATCGAGTCTTCCTTATTATCTGAGCTTATCAGTAATACAGTATTACAGTTGGAAAAGCCAAAAGGGGACGATAATACTGAGATTCAATTATTATAACTTTTCCACTCAAAGGATAAATAAATTGGAGAGTATTAATAGATTATACCAAAACCGAAATTGTTATAAATCACAAAACAAAGGGTGGTTTTCCTGATGGTAGATCACAAAAGAAATCATATTATCGATCCTACTCAATACTCATACTGCTTCACCTTTGGAATATATGATTGCTATAAATTGCAGAATGGAATTTGCACCTTTGACTTAAGTGAACAAGAATATATCGAAGCAAAATCAAAATGTAATAAAGGTGAATTTTATGAGGGGAGAGTAGATTACTGTCGTGAAATATACGATAGTATGATGAAAGACAAAGCTTTTTCCAAATCAACTGGGATTCGAGCATTTCAGAATGCATGTGGTCATATTACTTTTGGAGACGGTCAGCACCGATCTTGTATTGCTAAGAAAAAAGAGGTTAATGAGCTATTTTTAGATTGTCTTTTAGATAATGGTAACGTTCTATGCTCTGTATGTTATCAGTCTGAAGTCTACAGTAAGTTACCTGCTTGGAGAAAGTTATCTATAAAGTTATCATCATCTAATAAAACTGGGGATATACTAGACGATCAGCTTTAAGACTTAGTCTTTTGTTAACTCGGATCGAATCTGATCACTTAATATATTTGTAATTACGGCAGCGATTAACTATCTAAGTTAGTCGCTTTTTGGTAAGGTAGAAAGGAATGGGCGTTTACAAAAAATGTTATTTTATTAATTAATACGGCCTTAGCCTACATTTAATTAAAGGAGTAGAGATAAGTGCCCCTATACTTCAAATTCCTAAACTATTAGTCGAAAATATGAAGCGATTATTTAATAAGGGGTTTTGGAAGTGAGTAGTTGGAAAACACCAGAAGAGATAGCCGGGGAAAAGAAACGTGCTAAAACATGGGCATATGCTTTATTACCTGTTTGCGCCATATTGCTAGGTGTACTTATTGCAATTGTTGCTCAATAGATCTTTTTTATAAGAGAGGCGCCATTCTTAACAGAATAGCGCCTCTTTCTTTAATAATTTGAAAGGCTTGTAATTTTTCTTTAGTTACGGCTTTTGTCTATTATAAAACTCACAATTAATACTAAGATATAAAACTCACAATTAATACTAAGATGATTGATCATATAATCGCTGGAATAACATTGAAACTCCCATATCCGGACCCTAGCTACCTAATAAAGCGTACCTAACCAGACACCCACAAATATGATATTTCCAATAATTACACTGGACCATCGCGACCAGTAATGGCACCAGCAAGCCAACCGAAAATACCACCAATTCTACGTATGCGTTGTAAAAAGGACTTTGGCTTACAAAGTCCTTTAAAGCCTATGGAAGGTCATGCAAAGATGAATGGCTCATGGTTAGGGTATGTCAAAGCATTCACATTATTCATTTTTGTCTTCGATCCCAGATTCTCTCAAGATTTAATGAAACATAAACCTTATCACCGTGAACTTGACGATGAAGAATCGGTTTTTGAAATGAGCGCTCTATAAGGAAATAATCTTGTTGTCGTCGGGCGCGATAAACCGTTCCAAGTAACTTATCAAAGTTTACTGAATATTAAGTATTGGCTAAGCCTTTTAATATATGAAGGTTTTCAATCATCGGCCTACTCATATTAGGGCTTCTAACAAAATAAGCAGCAAGGTCCTTTTTAGCTTTTTCAATTGCAAATTTGTCAAAATACGAAGTGTCTATGTATTCAATCTCACCATATCTGGCTCTATAGAAGGCAATTCGCTTAATATCTAAATGTCGATACGAGCAATCTATAAAATGATTTTCTTTTGAGTTCATAACTTCAAGAGATAATTCATTCAGCAAATAATATCCTACTAATTGAGCAACTTCTTTCCATCTATAACCCACGTTTTTTCCAGTTTTAAAATCATATAGTGTACCGTCAATAATTACGTCACCGTCTGCACCTCCAACAAAAGCAGAGGAAACACCAAAATTCGGATTGTAAATAATTTCACTATTTGACCTTGCAAATTTTGGTATAAACTCTTTTTGAAATACATCACATAACAAGTCTAAATCTCTAAGGATCTCTTCATCAGGATCACTTAAAAAAGATTTCTCATAAATGTTTGCTGGAGGAAGACCAGAACGAAGAATATGATCAAACTTAGCTAAGAAACACGCATCTTTTGCTAATTGGTTGATCGGCTTTTTATTATTACTATATTTTTTCAATCTTTTAACTGATCTTTTAAATCTTTTTTCAATTTTTGACTTAAGAGTACGATGATTTTTTAAAAAGCTTAATAAGATAATTAATCCGTGCTCAGCTGAAATATCACTGTAAGCTTCACTTCTATTTTTCTTTACTACTCGAGATAGCATGATCCTGGCTAAATAATCAAATGCGGTTCCAACCACTGAAGAATTATAATTTTTCACTAGATTATAGGGTACTAAAACTTCGTACTGGTTTTTAGAAAATGCTTCTTTACCAGAGATAGTTTGAAATTCTTTTTTGATTGGAATAACTACTCTTAGAATTTCTTGAAATTCTTTTTGATTAGGCTTCGAACCATTTAATAAACTTGTCAGAGACATCTGTTTTGTCCTTTCAGTATTTTTACTATTGTCTATTTTACCACAAATATCCATACTGTTATTATACTAGTAAAGATCAGTCACTACTAACTAGTATATCGGAAAGGAAGGGGAGTTATTGAAACTAAACTTCGTGTATAATCTTAGTTTTACGCGAATATGTGGATATAAATGTTATAATAGAAGCAAAATTAATATAGGGCGGTGGTAATTATGGGAAATCAAGTTTTTTATTATAATAAAGCTAATTATTTCCTTAAACAAAAACCAGAGTTTGTTAAGTATTTCAAACCGAACTCAATTATACAATTTGGTATCAACCTTCCTTTTTATATTCCATTCAAAAACAAAACCCATATAACATATAAAATAAATAAAGAAGTATTAAACCATTTTGGTTTCTTTGATTACAAACATAATGAAAGTATCTATGATGGCTCCTATGATACTACGCCTTATATACAATCTATAAATCGAACAAGGGTTGAGTTAACATATGTTTCAAAACATCCTATTAGTAAAGAACGGTGTAATAAAGAATTACTAAATGAGGTCTTCGATAGTTTAATTGATAAATTAAACAATGTCATCAGCGCTTATATTGTTACAATGAAAGATCCTTCGGTGTCAAAAGTGAAATTAGAGATGTTAGACCCAGTAATTCATTTTCAATTAGTAGAGGTTTTAAATTACGATATTATTGATCATGGTTTATTCCAATTAAGTTTTAATAAACTCGATAATCATTCTAGCGTTCTTTCACATTCAGATACTGAAAAGGTAATACGTTTTATAGACACTATTGGCTTCAAGTTAAATCCATTCGCATACAGTTATGAGCTATTGATTAATTCAAAGAAATATTTCGATACAGGAGATTATCGTCAATCTGCTATTGAGGTCCAAACTTCAGTAGAAACCTTTTTAACGGCTTTATATAAAGAATTATTAACGGCTGAAGGTATAGAAAACAAAGATGCAACGAAGCAAAGCGTAGATATTGGATTGAAAAACATGGTCAATCATCAGTTTTATAAAAGAATTGGTGGCAAATTTGACACAGATGATTCAAATAGTATTGTTGGTACCTGGTTTGAAAAAACAAACCAACTTAGAAACGATACCGTTCACGATGGTTATTCACCCTCACTAAATGAAGCTAAAATCTCGTTGGATTCTGCTAAAGATTTAATTGAGTATATCGTTGAATTAATACATCACGAAGACATAAAAAGAAAATACCCTCAATTGAGTATCTTCTTAATACAACCGATTAAAACAAATGTATAAATTCCCGTAAAATTGTATTAGAAGGGTTATTAGGAAATAAGAAAAAGGCTTGCTATGATATGGATAACTATTTATGGAGGTGATTCTTTTGGATAATAAGATGCTTACGGAAATCGTGAATATGTTAAAGGATACTGTTTCACCTCAATTGATCTACCTGTTTGGATCTACTGCTAAAGGAACGTCTCACTCAAAAAGCGATCTTGATGTAGCTTTTCTTTCACCAGTCACTTTGGATGAATACGAAGTCTTTATGTTAGCCCAGCAGCTAGCATCCAAGATAAATCGCGATGTTGATCTTGTTGATTTGCGAAAGGCTTCCACTGTCTTCCAGGGGCAAATCGTGGCAACGGGGAAAATCATCTATTGCACAGATGAGCAAACCCGAATGAATTATGAAATGAAGGTTTTAAAAATGTACGCTAAATTAGGAGAAGAACGTCAATTGATCATTGATGACATTGAGGAAAGTGGGACGGTATTTAATGAAGAATGACGTTATCTTGAATAAAATCAGTATTATTGAACGCTGCGTTCATCGGATTCGAGAAGAATATGATGATCAACCAGCAAATTTGAACAATTTCACAAAACAAGATTCCATCATCCTCAATCTTCAGAGGGCATGTGAAGCAAGCATCGACCTAGCGATGCATATTGTAGCTGAGAAGAAGCTTGGCTTACCTCAAAATAGTCGTGATGCGTTTACTTTTCTTGAAAAGGAAGAGGTCATCTCCTCCCCACTTAGTCAAAAAATGAAGGCGATGGTCGGCTTCCGAAACATAGCCGTTCATGATTATCAGGAAGTGAATCTCGTTATCTTACAGAAGATCCTTGAGGATCATCTGGTCGACTTTATGGAATACACGAAAACGGTCTTAGCTTATTAATTACAATAACTATTGAGATTTAGCCATATTCTTACGAGTGAAATAACGATATATCATGCTTAGGAGGAAAGTTATCTATGGCCACATCAAGACAACAACTAAACCACCAAAGGAAATACGAGGCTCTCCTCCATTCTCTTCCTGAGTATGTTCGTGATTATATACTGGCGTTAGAAGAAAATGAGCGTTCTGCTTCAACCATCCTGAACTATTTAATTGATATCAAAAGCTTTTTGGAATGGCTTCAAACAGAGGGTATTGCTATTGAAGGACAGTTGAAAGACATCTCACATGAAGTACTCGCTACCCTTCCTTTAGAGGCAGCACGAGCCTACTTCAATCAAGTTTCAAATGAAGAAATTCAAATTTCTCGATTTGAAACGAAAAAGCGAGAACGTGCGTCTGTTAATCGCAAAAAATCAGCATTACGATCCCTTTTTAAGTATCTCACCACCCAAACGGAGCAGGCGAATGGGGAGCCTCTCTTCCATCGTAACGTGATGCAGAAAATTGCCGTCATTAAACCGAAGGAAACGTTAAATGAACGTAGTCGAAAACTAGCTGATACCATTTTTCAAGAAGACGATGATGTTGCATTCTTACGCTACCTCCATCAAGAATATGAACGGTCATTAAGTGATCGACAGCGCTCCTACTTTTTAAGAGATAAAGAGCGTGATTTTGCGATTCTTTCTCTCTTTTTAGGAAGTGGAATTCGTCTAAATGAACTTGCCGACATTCGCTTACGTGATTTACATATACAAAACAGTAGCATCTCGGTGATACGTAAAGGAAACAAAATGGATAGTGTATACGTGATTCCAGAAGTGTTTGATGATATTGCCAACTATCTTGCTGTTCGTAAGGAACGATATGGTGGAACCGATGCGGAACATGAGTATTTATTTCTATCTAAATACAAAAAAACAGCGACTCCTCTTTCCGTTCGTACCATTCAAGACTTGGTGAGAAAGTACACCAAATCTTATCGAAGTGAGATGTCTCCTCATAAGCTACGACATACGTACGCGACGAATTTAATGAGTGAGAGTAAAGATTTATCTCTCGTTATGGAGCAACTCGGCCACTCCTCTACTTCCACTTCTGTTTTATATTTGCATTCAACGCAAGAAAAGGCGAAGCGTGCTTCAGAAGCATTAGGGGATCGTAGAAATAAATTCAAGCATGATAGTAGACATCCACCGTCCAAATAAAGACTGCAGTATCGTACCCTATCAGGATGCCCGCAGTCTTTATTTGGGTGTTATAGGACCTAATAAAGTAATCTTTCTCTTTATATCTGTAATAATAGCACCTGTTATTACATTGATCTATTTGGTATCACTGACTAATAGAATCCCTTTTGGTAATTTTAGCTCAAGTGTCATTTTTCCCTCCAAAGGTAAGACTAATTTATTTCAGGTGTAAATTAGAAAGGTATCGAGAATTCTTTAATATTTCACCGATCATGTTCTATCAATAATTCATTTTTCATTTGATCATTTAGTTCTTTTTTTAAGCTTTCCAATCTTTCTCTTAAAATCCTAATCTCTTCATTAATATGACGGGTATATTCGGGGTCACCAGTAACGCTTAGAACAGGCGAGTAATTTCCCCATAGATTGAATATGGAATCCATTAAACTACTTACAATTGAGATTACGTCATCAGACAAAAACAAACGATTTAAAAGGTAATAATTGTTTGCTTCCAGGCAAGAAGCACGAGCTTTATAATAATCAATACTGTTCATTCGAGAATTCAAAATACGAATTGCTTGAGGTTTATTTGTATCCCAGTTCTGAGTAATGTAAGCCTTGTCAGTATCGGTGAAATTTTCTTCATTCATATATCTGGTGATATCAGATAGATTAAGGTTATCAAATTGAGGTGTTAATCGATCCCCTCTTAAATTCATAACACTACTAATACTTAAAACAAGTTGTTTATATAACTCAGGATATATTTCATGTTTTTTAGTGGTGAATAGTTCATAATTTTTTAAGAGTTTATTTTGTTGGTGTTTTAATACTTCAAGCTTCTCATTAAGTTCAGCTTTTTGCTTCTCGATAGTTGATATAAAAGTGGTTTTTACATTTTCTTGTAAGTGGGTAATTTCTTCAATGTCCTCTTTTGTAGCAAGGTTTTTTCCCTTTTGTCTAAAATACCACGGAAAGAAAAAGTTTAAGAAATACCCTGTTATTACAGATAAAATTGCTATTATAGCTTCATGCATAGGCATTCTCCTTTGTTAGTGTGTAAAGTCAATAACCCTTATTATTTAAAATATATACTATTAAATTAGCAGCCTCTTATGTACTAAACAAAAGGCTGCTAATAACGAAAAACAAATAAATTTAATAACTCTCATTCCCAGCCATAAGCTCAGCCTGTTGGACAACCGTCTCAATGGCGATCTTCTGCATGTCTGGTGGATAACCATACTTCTTGAGCAATCTTTTGACCGTGATTCTCATCTTGGCCCGTGCTGATTCGCGCAAATTCCAATCGATACTCATATTGGCTTTAATAGCTTTTGTTAATTCATGTGAGATAGCTCGAAGCTGTTCATCACCCATAGCCTCTTTCGCGGATTCATTGTTAGCGAGGGCATCGTAGAAAGCGACCTCATCTTCTGACAGCCCTTTCTCCTCACCCCGATTATAAGCAGCCTGTACTTCCTTGGCGAGCTCAATCAGTTCTTCGATGACTTTTGAAGCTTCAATCGTACGTTTATTGTATTTATTTAGAGCATTCTCTAATAGATCAGAGAACTTCTTAGACTGCACAAGGTTTTTGCGTTGGATATTCTTGATTTTTCCCTTTAACAGACGGTTGAGTAATTCGACTGCTAGGTTTTTCTGAGGAAGACCCTGTACTTCCTTTAAAAATCCGTCAGAAAGGATAGAAATGTCTGGGTTTTCTATCCCCAGAGAACCATAAATATCGACGACTTCTTCCGAAATGATCGACTTCGAGATGAGTTGATTTATCTGAGAATCGATCTGAGCGCTGGTTTTCTTTTTCTTTCCTACTGGCAGCAATTTGATGATGCCAGACTTAACAGCTTTGAAGAAACCGATTTCTTCATTTAATGCTTCTGCTTCTGGTGTCGTTGAACAAAGCGCGTAGGCTTTCGATAATTCCGTCACCAGTCGTAAAAAATCTTTCTTCCGATCTTCTCCGAGTCCGAGGACAAAATCAACTGTTGCAATAATCGCTTGCATTCGTTCAGTTTGTTTACTAGAGTAAAACTTTTTATAATCATGGTTGTGAAGTAGATCCTGCAGCAGTTCGTACTTTTCTTGCATGATTTCTGCAGCTAGGGCTGTATCAACGCCCGCATTTTCCTGATCACTTTCGGTGTATTGCTTCAAAGCTTCCTTTAAGCTATCGGCAAATCCAATGTAATCGACGACAAGTCCTCCTGGCTTATCACGGAACACTCGATTGACTCTTGCGATGGCCTGCATCAAATTATGGCCTTTCATTGGCTTATCGATATACATCGTGTGCATCGATGGGACATCGAATCCGGTGAGCCACATGTCCCGGACGATGACGAATTTCAATGGATCGTTGTTATCCTTCATGCGTTTAGCAAAGTACTCACGTCTTCGTTTATTGCCGGTGAATTTATGCCAGTCCTCCGGATCACTGGAGCTACCCGTCATCACGACTTTAATCGCGCCTTTATCATCATCATCACTGTGCCAGTCAGGACGTAGCTTGATGATTTCCTTGTACAAATCAATCGCGATTCGACGAGACATAACGACAGACATCCCTTTACCAAACATAGCTCCCTGACGCTTCTCAAAGTGATCGACCATGTCTTTAGCTACACGACGGACGCGATCTGAAGCACCAGCAAGCGCTTCCAGTCGAGACCATTTAGACTTTAGTTTTTCTCGTTCGTCAAACTCCTGATGTTCTGTAAGGTCATCGTATTCTGTATCGATATCCAGGGCATCATCCTCTGGCATGTCGAGCTTGACGATACGACTTTCATAATAAATCTTAACGGTTGCGCCATCTTCTACAGCTTGGGTCATATCATAAATATCGATGTAATTTCCGAACACCGCAGGTGTATTCTTATCTTCTGTTTCAACGGGAGTACCTGTAAATCCAATGAAAGACGCATTCGGAAGGGCATCTCGTAGATATTTTGCAAATCCGTATTTTAATTTAGCTCCGTTTTTTTTCTTTTGTACTTCAGCTTCAAACCCATACTGGGATCGGTGCGCTTCATCTGCGACAACGACGACGTTCTTTCGTTCTGTAAACGTTTCAAGGAATTCTTTATCGCCTTCAGGCGCAAACTTATGCATGGTCGTAAAGATTACACCACCGGAGTCAACGGAGAGAAGTTCTTTCAAATGCTGTTTATCCTTGGCTTGTTGTGGCGCTTGGCGTAATATCGAAGCCGATTTACTGAACGTTGTATAGAGTTGTTCATCAAGGTCGTTTCGATCGGTTAACACCACAATGGTTGGGTTGTCTGCCCCTAAGACAAGCTTTCCACTATAAAAGACCATAGACAAACTTTTGCCGGATCCTTGTGTATGCCAGATAACCCCGATTTTTCGGTCCCCTTCTGTGGAGATAGCACGCGTTGTTTCCGTCATCGCCTTATTGACAGCGTAATACTGGTGATAAGCTGCTAGAATCTTAGCTAAGTCTTCCTTGTCTTCTTGGAAGAGAATAAAATACCTGATAATATCTAATAACGTTTTCTTTTGAAACATGCCGCGAATGAGCACTTCGAGTTGTGGAATGCTGTTTGGGGCAATGTCGTTTCCATTAATCGTGCGCCACATCGTAAACCATTCTTCTGAGGAGGTAAGAGTTCCCACGCGTGCATTAATACCATCAGTAATTACCATGAAGGCATTCGTCTGAAAGAGACTCGGAATGGTCGCTTTATATGTTGAGAGTTGGTTGTAGGCTTCTGAAATACCAACCTGTTCATTCGATGAACTCTTAAGCTCAAATACGACAAGTGGAAGGCCGTTAACAAAAACCACCACGTCGGGCCGCTTGTTGTTGCGTCCTTCGACGACGGTGAATTGATTCAACACAAGAAAGTTGTTGTTTTCAATGTTCTCTGGATCTATCAACCAGATTTTTTCGGTTCGTTCTTCTTCACCAGTTTTAGAGGTGGTGACATCGATACCATCTGTCAGAAACTGATGAAAGTCACGGTTGTTCATCAAGAGACTCGGATGGGTGACGGTTGTCACCTTCCGAATCGCTTCTTCCAGTTGATCGTTATCTGAATGAGGATTGATTGCTGCTAATGCGTTGTACAGACGATCCTGTAGAATGACCGTTTGATAGTCGGTACGTTCTGGATCTGCCCCTTCCGGAGACAAGTCCGGACCGTGGGCAATTTCATACTCTAATTCTTCAAACCATTCAAGGGTAGCGCGCTCGAGTTCGTCTTCGTTAAACTGGGACATCATCCATCACCTCGGTTGCGTCTTTTATTTCGATTTCTCCTGAGAGGAGTTTGGGGAGTAAAGAGTTACGTATCGAAATTAACTGTTTATTTTCATTGCGAGCGATACTCATTTTCTCCATAAATTGTTCTGTAAGATTTGTATAGCTTCTTATTAAATCTATTGGTGGTAGACTCCATTGATATTGAGCTAAAATTTCAGCTTTTACCCTTTGACGCCCAGAGCTACCGTTCATATTTACTATTGCAAAAGACTTAAAGGAAGGTTGGGAAGCAAAAAAGTAAGAAAAAGTCGAAGAAATATTTTCTTTTGCTCGAATGATAATGAATTCAGTTGAACCCCATCCCACTTGTTTGGGCGAAAGAAAATCTACGAAACCAATCTTTCCATTTTCTAAACAAGGAGTAATTCTTGCTAATAATGTATCTCCGTTTCGAAACTTACTACCACTTCCGGTAAATTCTCTAATTCGCCACTCTTTTATCATGGCGGAAGATTCGAGGTTTTTCATTTCCACAAATGGGGCTTCTTCACCTTTTTTTAGTGATGTTTTAGGAGCGAATTGAAATAATTCACCTGCTGTTCCTATTTCCCATCCATCAGGAATTAACCCCAGTTCACTTTCGACCATCTTCCCACCACTTGAACGATACGGTTCGCCTTCTTCATTCGGAAATTCAAAGTCGATGAACCAGCGTTTGAAGAGGGTTTGGGCTAGGTTTTCAAAGGTGGCAATGATTTCAATGTTCGTATCGATTTTAGTATTTATGTTTTTTATCAAATTACCAATGGCTTTTTGTTTATTAAGTGATGGTAAATCGATTGTTAATTTTCCAATATCTCCTGGTTTAATCGACGGATATGCAGAAGTGCTATTTTCTGCAATTACTTGTAGTTGTTCAACGGTATTATCTAAGGTCAAAAAGCAATAAAGGTAGTAAGGATCAACAATCTTTTTATTGGGTGATAATACTGCAAAGCCAGTAGAAGCTATGACGTATGAATGCTTTTTATCTACAAAGCCAAAGTGTCGTTGATTTGGCCGAACAGTTGAAAAAAGGATATCATCACATTGAACCTTTCTCTTTGCTCTACTAGGAATTTTATCAATTCCTACTTGTAACTCAACGATATTGTCATAAATTCCATTGGTTAGATTTGCGGTATCAAGATAATTAATTGTTTTAATATCATCATTTTTAGTAATTGATTTTGCATTTATCTTGGTTATATCTGAAATGCTATATCTCATATCCAATTCCTCGCAATGTATGACGAATTTCTTCTTCTAATAATTTAGATTTGGAGAATTGTTCAGCCAGGTCCCCGGTCAATCTTTCCATTTTTTCCTCAAACGGTTCTTCATCTTCACTAACTGCCTCCATACCTACATAACGACCGGGAGTTAAGGCGTATTCATGTCCACGTATTTCATCTAATGAAGTTGCTTTACAGAAACCTAGAATGTCTTCATACTTTTGGTCGTTTGTTCCACGCCAAGCATGAAAAGTATCGACAACCTTTTGGATATCTTCATCTGAAAACTCCTTATGTGTACGGTCTGCCATATGACCTAGCTTTCGGGCATCAATGAATAGCGTCTCACCTTTACGGTTACGCTGTCCTTTGCCTGCTTTGTTACGTGTTACAAACCATAACGATACAGGGATTTGTACAGAATAAAACAGTTGTCCGGGGAGCGTTACTATACACTCCACGAAATCACTATTAAGAAGGTTTTTCCTTATTTCTAATTCACTTTTGTTACTAGTAGACATAGCGCCATTTGCTAGAACAAAACCAGCTGTTCCAGACGGGGCCAACTTGGAGACCATGTGTTGGATCCAGGCATAGTTCGCATTTCCTTCTGGTGGAATACCATGTTTCCAGCGAGCATCGTCGACTAGTCGATTTCCACCCCAGTCGCTAATGTTGAAGGGTGGATTCGCTAGGATATAGTCAGCTTTTAACCCTTTGTGAAGGTCTTTATGGAAGGTGTCGGCATGCTCTCCACCAAGGTTGCTATCGATGCCGCGAATGGCAAGGTTCATTTTGCATAAACGCCATGTTGTAGGGTTCGACTCCTGTCCGTAAATTGCAATGTCACCGAGTTTTCCTTGGTGGTTCTCGACGAATTTTTCACTTTGGATGAACATTCCGCCAGATCCACAGCAAGGGTCATAGATACGTCCTTTGTACGGTTCGATCATCTCAACAAGCAATTCAACCACTGAGCGTGGCGTATAGAATTCTCCGCCGTTCTTTCCTTCGGCACTTGCAAATTTACCTAGGAAGTATTCATAAACGCGACCTAAAACGTCACTCGCTTTGCTGTTCTTGTCGCCAACTTGGATAGTGGAGAACAAATCGATTGTCTCCCCAAGACGCCTTTTATCCAAGTCTGGACGGGCAAATATCTTCGGTAAGATCCCTTTTAAAGATTCATTTTCCTTTTCGATCGCAATCATAGCTTGATCGACCATTTGACCAATTTCAGGTTTTTTTGCATTGATTTTTAGGTAAGACCAGCGCGCTTCTTTTGGTACCCAGAAGATATTTTCTGCGAGGTACTCATCGCGATCTTCTTCATCGGCATATTCGTCTTTCTCTAAGACTGCATGTAGCTCTTCGAAGCTGTCTGATACATATTTTAAGAAGAGAAGACCAAGCACAACGTGCTTGTATTCTCCGGAATCCATACTTCCACGCAGCTTATCTGCCATCAACCATAATTTTTCTTCGTACCCAATATTAGCGCCTGTTTCTTGTTTTACCATGTTAGTTCCCCCTTATGTTAGTGGTAGTGCTGCACGACTAATGCGTAAGGTATGGTCTCTGCCGTTTAGAAAATCTGTCCGACCTGTCCCATATACTCCTAGTCCACGCCTACCTCTTTCTTCTCTCACCGTAATTCGATGACTTTCTCTTTTATATTCAATGTCCAAGCAATCTTTCGCTTCGGATAATGTAAGCACTGCAATCTCACTATCTTGCAATTTATCATGAACGCCACATATCAAGGCAAATAGATACTTTTTACCGTTGTTTTCGTAACGTTTAATCATCTCAATTTCTTCATTGGAAAATGAAAATGACCAAAGTTTCGCGTTCGTGTTCATACGATTAGAAGGAGATGACACATATTTTGTATAAATTTCATAGGTGGCTTCATCAGTTGTCATGGAATAAATTCGACGGTTCTCTCCAGGGGATACAATGGCAGGTGCCACCCCGTTATTAATTAAGACAGATAGCAATGAACCATAGTAAAAGTCAGCTTTTCGAATTGTGCTCATCCGATCGCTCCTCATATAGTTATATTTTACCAGAAGAAAAGCTTTAGATGTTACTTTTGAACCTGTAGATCAAAAGCAACGTCAATTTCCATCTCAGAATACAACTTCTTATAAGTATGAATCTTTCTATCTTCAGCTTCTTGAAGAGCTGTTTGATAATCCTGATCAGCTTTTTCAAACGTGTCACCGATTTCTTTTTGTTTGTCGTAAGCGAGATCTGGTACAAGGACATCCGCAATCTCTTTCAGGCTTAATACTTTTACGCCTGATCCTTTCTGCAGGGAAGTTAAATAATACTGTCCGATGGGACTTTGCAAATAGGCTTTTAGAAAAGGAGCGTAGGTGTGTTTACGCGGTCGTAGACCAATGAAGTTGTGTGAGAGAATAATTTCTTCATTTAATGAAGGAACGACTGCAATTTTAATGGCAGTCCCTCGCGCAGAAATGATGATATCCCCCTCTTTGACCATGTATTGTTGGGCTTTATTTCGCTCTTTAATCGGCATCGTTTGCAGTGAGTCGGTTTGGATAACGCCATCCTGGACGTCCGTAAGTTGAATCACCTTATAAGGAGTACTTGCATCCTTTTGTTGTGACTTAGAAGGTGTGTTGATCCCTCTGTAAATTTTGGTGATGTCACCTAATGGCGAATTATCAGGGTGGTATTCCTCGAACTTTTTACTATGAACGGTTACCGTTCCAATGGGTGAGTCGACATCGTCTACATCAAAGTATTTTGGAATGAAAAGAGAACCTGAATCAATTTCTTCAATATCAACGAACTTACTGTAAGACGGGACTTCTTTTCCGTGTTTAAAGGTATCGACAATCTTATTAATGTCTTGGTCACGCAGTTGATTGTGTCCTCTTCCTCGTTGGAATTCTTCTTCCGCATTCACAAAGAAAATCTTTCCTTTTCGATCTTTTGGTTTGTCTTTGTTAATTAAAAGAATAGCTACTGGGATACCTATTGAGGAAAATAAGTTGGACGGAAGCCCAATGACGCCTTCTATAAGGTCACTTTGGATGATTTCCTCACGTATTTTCCCTTCTGATCCAGCACGAAATAATACCCCGTGGGTCACAATCAATGCTGCTTTGCCAGTCGGTTTTAACGATGCAATCGCATGAGAGATGAACGCCATATCCGCATTTGAATTACTGGGAAGACCATAGATGAAGCGTCCATAAAGATCATTTTCCACTTTACTTCGGTCCCATGGCATCGAGAATGGATAATTCATCATGACATAGTCAAACTTCTTTAACCCGTTTTCTTCCTTAAAAGCTGGTTTGACTAGGGTGTCATCAAGTTGATAATCAAAATCTGTAATGCCGTGAATGAAAAGGTTTAATTTACCGATGAAGGAAGCTTCTTGATTGACGTCTTGAGCATAAAAGGACAATTCATTGACCTTTTCCTCTTGTAACCTTGCACTTTCAGTTAATAAAAGGGCAGTACCAGCTGTGCCATCATAGACACTTCCTTGTTGGATATTTAACAAGCGAGGAAGAAGCGTATTGATGGAGTGCGGCGAGATATGCTCTCCTCCAACCTTGCCCTGGGAATCCATGTATTGATATAACAACTTTTCAAAAATAGTACTTAACGTTTCCGCGTCTGGGATAGAATACTTATTTAATGTTGAAACAAAGTTAAATAACGTTGCATTTGAAAAGCTATTGAAATCAACAAATGTTAAAGCCCCTTTAAGAGAAGGTATAGCTGCTTCAGTTACCGTGGCCAATTTCTGTAAGGTCTCTCTAATATTGTAGCCGTTACTCGTTGCAGACGACCAAGCGTTACTATTTGAGTTCTCTAGAGACTTCGTTTTTTCGATATACATAAGAGTTAGAGAAATGAGCGAGAGGTGCATGCTTTTTGTTACATCCACTTCTCCACGCAATTTTTCTTGCGCTTCCCAAACGATTGATTCATATTTTATTCTTTCCATAGTTCATCCCTCCGATATATTATTGATATTTTAAAATGTAATGCAATTACTTTATTTGGGTGATTTAAAAAATTACCCTATCTTAGGGTTCATCAGTTGTATAGCCGTTTTAAACGCGAGCGTTGTTCCACCCCCACGGAGGTAAGCAACAGGCTTCTTGTATCTTTTAGTTAATTCTTTCACAGTCCACATATTATCGTGTGAGCATGCACCGACAAATAATAAAACGCAGTCAACTTCTTTGATGTGTTTTTCTAAGAATGAATGAGTTCGTTTTTCCTTCTTGTAGTCGGGCCTATGTATGACGTTGATGTTGAGCTCTTTTCCTTTTTGAGCTACAGACTTGTTATTTTTTCCTCCAACCAATAACACCGTCTTCATCATAACACACCTCCGAAGTGATTTGTTATTTATAATATACCTTAGTATCTAATTTATGTCAATTTATTTTTAAATTATTTAATAAAGTAATTCAATTACTTTATTAAAAATGGATGATGACTTTAAACACAATTTAATCTACTTATATTTAAAGATAGAAACTTGTGGGTAAAATTTATGGATATAAGTAAAAAATGAGAAAAAGAGTGCTTTGAGAAAAATAAGCACACTCTCTCTTGTTAGAAAAATATTGGTGAACTTTTAAATGGTTGGCTCACTGGTGTTTTCTTTCCACTCTTTAAATCTTTCCAGATCCTTAGATACTTGTTGGATCACAAATCCCATGACTGCTGCATCATCAAATAATCCCATTCCTACAATAAAGTCAGGTATCAGGTCGACTGGAGACACGAAATAAATCAGGGAAGCGATGATCAGGCTGATCGATTTAGTCGGAATCCTTTTGTAATCTCGATTTATCCATGATTTGAACATATCGAATATCAATTGAACATTTTCCCAAATCTCTTCTAACTTCCCTTTATCCGTTGCTGCTTTTCTAGTAGCTTCTTTCCAAAGCTTGTTAGCCTTACGTGGGTTCTTAAGATATTCCTTGGCCTTTGGCATGAATTTCAAGTAGCCCTTCTCATAATCCTTTTTGTTTAGATTTTTCTTTTTCGTCATTTTAATCTCTCCCATTTTATTTTTTTGTTATTGTGCCGTTCATGATGATTAACTAATTACAATATATAACTATATTTACTTAATGTCAATATTTTTACATAAAGTATTTTTATTTATATTTTGTCATCTATTTAACTTTATGATAAAATTATTTTGAGGTGATGACATGAACGTTTATTTATTGATGCTTGGTGGACAAGTTTCGGAAATAAGAAAGATACTTAATCTAACGCAGGATGATTTAGCGAAAATGATGGGGGTTAGTCGGCCTACCATTGTAAAAATTGAACAAGATCCTACAAAGTTGTCAAAAGCGCTGGCGTTTGCGTTATTTGGATCTGTTGCTGTTGAGATACAGAAAAGAATGAGGAAACTAGACGGAATTTCTTCAGATGGGTACCAACAAATTGACCAATTGGGAGCACTAATGACCGATCTTCAGGAAGCCACTTCCATATCGACTACAAATCTCAGTAAAAGCATTACGTTAAAGCTGGGTCAGTTCGTACCGGGAATTGGAACCCTCATTTCAACGGGTTTGAAAGTTGGTTTCAAAGGTTTGAAAGGGGCATCTATAGGTATTTTAAAAGAAAGCATAAAGTGGGATCAGGATAAGGCGAAAAGGATTATTGAGATTGTGAGAAACCTTATGCAAGATAATTACGATGAGTTATTAAAATGCTTTAACCTTGAGGCATTGGATATTGAATCCTTTGGTATTGCGCTTGATAAAGGGGAACAAGAAGAATTTGAAGTATGGTAGTTAACACAAAACCCCCGTCAATATATGACGAGGGGTTGTAGTGTTTTTTCATATAAAAACAATTAGCTTATTTCTTAGTTCATGCTTAAAGTGTATTTCACCTTATTTTTTAATAGGCATAATGGAGATAATACTAGCTAGTGGAATGTACTGCACACAATAATTGTGGTCAATTACTCTTATATGTTGAGAGATGCAATCCAAGTAATGAATTTCTCCTTGTATAAAGGAGGTTGTATCTTCTAAGTTATATGTCATGCCTACTTCCATTGCAAATTCCATCGCTGTATAAATCTCAGCAAGCACTCCCGGTTGAAAGGTCAAATCCTCATTAATACTCATCGCTATCCCGTCCTCTATTTGTCTATACCTCCATCATATACGAACTTATGTTCCTGTATCAATGTTAAATATAAACAGCCATTAGGTTATTTTCAGATATGTACGATCGTAAATGTACTTGTCTCTTGAATGAGGTCATGCTAGACTATTAAACTCCAATATAAGAAGGAGGAGATGAACGCCTCGATTCTAGATTATTTAAACCTGTTGATCAATGCTGGCTTACTTTTGGTTGCAGTACTGGCTTATCTGTTAAAACGGCAGGAATAGTTTTAGAGAGCAGGACTTTTTCATTGAATAGCTAATTATAAAGTAGCTAGGAGGTGAAAGATTGCTGACTTCATCAGAAAAAAATAGAATGATGCAAGCGTATATGCTGCTGTACGAAGTTGAAAACTATGTTCGATCAACAATTGAACAAGCAATGAAAGCTGCTTATGGTACTAAGTGGTTTACGAAAGCCCCGAAATTATTCAACATGCCTTCTCCCCCTAAGTCTTTTCTTGAGCTCACTTTTTTCCAATATGAAGTATATTATCTTCGAAGTTACCCATTATTCAATTTCACTTCTCAATTGTCCCATCATTTAGGTATGCTCTATCCTCTTCGCAATAAGGTTGCACACCATCGTTATTTATCTCATTACGAATTTACGCAACTAAAAAAGAGCAGTTATTATATATTACGAGAACTTTAATAATCATCATTTTATCGGATCAGCCGATTTCATGTTTTACACCCATCGGTTGATGACTTTATATTATGCTCAATCAAACTTCTTGATATTGCGACTCTACTAACTTTTCAGTATTGTAATTATTTATAGGATTTTCGATCAAATTTACTAAGTTTGATATTTCATTTTTAGTAATTTTATGTGAGGAGTCCCTTAACAGCACAATAATTACTCTAAAAAGCAAATCAAGATTTCCGGTTGTCACCTTATTATTTTTTTCCGTTTCCCTTAATTCAGTTATTTGTAACAATAAGTCCTCCTTATTGTTTGTATCTTCTAAGCTTAGTTTTGAAGCAATGTAGGTATAATCTGGTTTTGGACATATTTTTACTAGTAATAAAATAGCATCAAAAATTTGAAGGAATTCATTTTGCCTCATAAATATTCCTTGTTGTATAGAGTATCTACTTTGAATGTTTTCACAAATATCTATCAGTGTATCTATATCGACTTGTTTGTTAATGTCATAGTACTTATCATTTCTAGTGTGAATTGAATAAGGAATTTCAATTTTATTTTTATCTCTATTAAAAATAGTGCTTTTTGAAGATGGAGCAAAGTAAGCTTCAACAGCTGGTATTAATTCCTCTATAAGCCAACTGTAGGTTTCTTGAACACTCCATAAATGATCCTTTGATGAACTCATGAATTCCCAAACTAGCCACACGTCGCTTGGAGATTCAAACCCTCCATATATTCCTTGATCTTCTGGTGAAAATTTAATAAAGCATCGGTGCTGTCCGTTTTTGTACACTTTTATCATATTTCTAGCGTAATCGAAAATATGCCACTCACTCTTTCCGTGAAAGTAATCATGTTCTTTGGTGTATGACATGATTTTTTTCAATAAATCCGTAGAAATACAAATGAGTTTATAACTATTCAAATCATGTTGGGTCGGGTAAAAAGATCTGGATTCTAGTTTTTTCTCCACAATTTCTATCGCCTCAATGTATTTTTCAATAAAAATATCAATTGCTCTTATTAAATCATCGACCTCATTTTTATCTAGATTAAATAAACAACCACCAATAGTTACTTTATAAGTTTGATATTCGCTTTCTAAGGTGTTCTCCCAAATATAGGGTCTTAATAGTAAATTTAATGGAGTTTTATAGCCTTTATAAAATGTTTTTAGTATTTCCTTATGGGAAAGTGTAATGTTTACTTGCCGCAAATAAAAGCTATTAAAAGTAAATAGACAACTTCCTTCTCTCTCCTCAATTCCAGGTAAATAAGCCATTACTCTTACGGAGTGAGAGTTGACCACAATAGTGTTAACAAAAATATCGTCGGTTCTTAAGCTTACCTCATTTCCGAAGACTACTTGGTAATCATTTATTTGGTCCATAAAATCTTCAAACGTTATTCCTTTATTTATTAGAGCGTCTTTAACAGACTCAATTTTTAAGGCGTATTTTTTTTCTTCGTGAAATTTTATAATCTCTTTTTCTACTTTTTTCTTTACTTTTTTTGCTTTCATTAAATTTAAATTCACCTGTTCAGAAGGTAGCTCTTGATTACTTTTTTCTCTATTCCAAGCTCGTAATACGGGCCTTAAATTTTCCAAACCGTCTATATCAAAATCAATTGGTAAATCATACATTTTCAACTTATTCTTATCTTTATAAGTATCTACTGAGATAATATGATCAATTTCTAAGTCTGTAATGTTTTCAATGATATTTTTTGTTATTTGACACTTTCTATTATACGAAATCCATAGAGCGTATCTAACAGCAGGATCATCCTTTCTCCCCAATATTTACCCTCCTTTATATAGTATGAATTTTATCAATCAATTGCTTTTGCTAATTTCATTTTATATTATCGCATTATCCGCTTATGTATTTCCAATTTAATCCACAATATAAAACTGTTAAATGCAAATGAGATCCCTGAAGTTTGGAGGGATCTTGTTAATTAGATCTGCATTATAATAAGACAAAATTACGTTGAAAATAATTTTTAAAATGCAATGTATGTATTATGAAAGAGAGAAACAGCCATACAATGCGTTTTTGAGTACAACAAATTATCATGGTTCAATTTAGATAGGTTGGAATACAAAAATTCGTCTATTTACACCCTATTCATCTAGCATCTTTTACTGAAATCATCGAGATCGATCTGTTTTTTCGAGATAGTGAAACTAGCTTTTTCGCATCCTTTTTTGAGATGCCCTGCTTTTTCGATTTGTTTTTCGTAGCCATCTTTTCTCCACTCCCTGCGTGTATATTATTCGTTATCAGGAGTATCGCCAGGCTTTCAATCTTTTATACGTTCTAACCCCCTCTCCTCTCTCATATCTATGACTATATGATTTTTTAACTCTATGACTCTAGGATAAATCATAAAAAGGGAGTTACTTTAAAACGGGAGGGAGACGGATGGACTCACTTAATCCAATGTTTCAAAAAAAGAAGCCAACACGATCAGTTCCCATTAAGACGAGCAATGTTCGGAAAAAGCCCATTACAAAAAGTGAAGGTCGTAAGGTAAGGAAGGATAAGAAACATGATATTAAGATACCTCTGACACTTGAGCAGCGAAAAACAATCAAGGCTCTTTCTCGCCAGGCTGGTGAATACCCAACTAACTTCCTTAGTCAAAAAATGAAGAACGAATTACCTAGAGCTGAATTTCTGCCAGAGCCTTTTATTCCTTATCCATCGAATTCGAAATTGTCTTATCCCGTTAAATTAGAAGACCCCTATTTTAAACAACTTCAAGATTTAAGCATCGAATGGGACTGTAGTTTAAGACGTGCTGCTTATCGCATCATATCTTCCCTACTTTAATCAAGGAGGTACACCTGGTATGAGTAAGTCCAATCCCTTTAAACTTGTTCAAGAGGAAGTGTCTAACCTGTCTTTCGAGGCAACTTCTCGCGGTGAACGCATGATGAATAAGCTATTTCGCAAAATGAGGTCGTCTGAAATTCTAAAATATCGCTTTTTAGTCCCAGCCTCTCTTTATTTGCGTGGTGAGCTTCTTTGTGAAGATATTACGGAACTTAGTGATTTTCAGTTTACCCAGGCCGATCTATTAGATCTCCTTCTGCGTGACTTTCTGCAAAATATAAGGCAATCACCTGATCATCATGCCGTGTTTCGTGAACTAATGGTTCGTGATAAACGTCCTGCCCTTCTCAGAACCTATTCGGGTCAAGAAGCCCTTCTTAGTCAAGGTAAACAAAAAATGAAGGATATTACCTGTCCCATTAAACGTCGCTCTGCTCTACGTGTTGAAGTTTTTTTAGCTGATCTTGCTGAGTTATATGAAGATGCTACCTACACTGTTGAAGATATTTTGCAGATTCTTTACTGTGACTTCATTGAATCTTATCGGACAGGCCAACTCCGTAATGTGGTGAAGTCCATTATTCAAAAACTTGAAAAAGAAGGATAACTTAATAGGATATCCAGGACTTACTCCGTTTATACCTCTTTTTGAAAAATAAATACGAAAAATTCTAAGAGTTATTCAGCATACATATACTAACAAAAAGCTTCGTATGCTGACGTTTACTGCTTTTTGTTGCTGTGATTATTCAAGAGAACTTTCAACAAATAAAAAGAAGGAACGACGGTAGTCGCTCCTCCACTTTTAAAATTTGTGGCCCAACATATAATATCATGTCGATATTAACTTCATATGAAGGCATCATCCACCAAACAGTTTTTTGAAGAACCCCTTCTGGGCTTGTTTTTCCTCTTGCTCCTCTTGAGATTTTTTCAAAGCTTCTTCAGCTTGTTGGCGCTGTTCTTCTTCTTGTTTCAAACGTGCTTCTCTTTCCTCTTCTTTTTTTGTCATTTCTTCTAGCTGCTTTTTCATCTCTTCTTGCTCTCTTTTATAGGTTTCTAACGTCTCCTGAGCTTTTTTTGTTTCCTCTTCATATGTTTTCTTTCCGGAAGTCTCTTCTTTTTCCCTAGCTTCTAGTGCTGCGGCGACTTCTTTCAAGGTTTGATTTGTTTGATCTAACTCTTCCCTTAGCTGTTTTTCTTCCTCTTTTGGTGCTTCCAAACGCAACGTCATCTGATTCATGGATCTTTTTAACTCATTCACTTCTGTCTGTAATTGTTGATTGGTATCTACTATTTTGCTTAATTCTCCAGCAATGAGTTGAAAGGCTTGATCAAACCCCTGTTCTTTTAGAACGCGTTCAAACGCTACAGATAAAACTTTTTCTTGCTGTGTTAGCGTTTCGTTCTCCACTTTCTCCATAAGCATGTTTTCAGCCATGAGCTCGCGGCGAATGTCATCATATGTACGCTTGATTCCTGCTTTTCGTGCTTCATCAAATAAATCACGGATTCGAATAATCTTTTCGAATTCTGATTCATGAAAATATCTTCCTGAGCTTTCCTTAATGGATGTAATCAACTCTTGTTTATCCCAGTATCGTAACTGAGCTGTCGTTACATTTAATTCTCTGGCCGTCTCCGCAATTGATTTTAAGCCATTTTCCATGTCTTTCACCCCTGTATCACCTTTATATCAACATCATACCATGTTATTTGAAGTTAATATGATGTGATATGAAGTTAATTTGTTATTTTGAAATTAATACGACTTAAATTTTTCTAGTGGTATAAACTCTTTAATCACATGTTTTCACACTGTTTTCAAATTTGTATAAAGAACGTATTAACATTAATTCGCAAAAAAACCCTCATTTAGAGGGTTTTTTAGTCGTCATCATCATCTAAATCTGCAAAAAAGGCCTGATCCATAAAACTAGCAGCGACATCATTTGCTTGAAATAGCTTTTCACTCTGAGATGCTTCTTTTTTCGGTTCATCATTTTGAGATAACAATTCAAAAGCTTTTCCAGGATCGGTTGCTAGTTTTGAAATAATCTGCGAGATAAGTGCCTTGGTATGCTTATTTTCGAGCCATAGCATTTCTTCGTTAGATAAATCTTCCGAAAGGGGAAGAGAGTAGTTATCTGCATCAGATCGTGTGATGTTTTCATCGATCGCATCGACAAAGATCGGGGCGATCTTGCTACTGAATTTCCTGCCTTCGGTCTTTTTTAAATTATTTAAATAGCTAATAACGTGAGAGGGCGTATGGTTTGGAAGTCGGAAAGAGATGGTTTTACCTGGTTCCAGTTTATCAGCCATTGTTATTCTTTCGTTGAAGCGACTTCGAGCTCAATGCCTTTTTTCTGGCAATACGTGTAAAGGATTTTAATATACGCCCTTGCAATCATCCAAACACTATCATCTGACTTTACAAAACGAAGAGGGTATTGTTCCTGGTCTTCATTAATACTTTCAAGATACGGCTTCAGTACAACAGATCCACCGCCAATTAAGTATGCATAGCGAAGAGAAGGGACGCGGTTCCACAGTTTTTTCAAGTGTTTGTACTGTTCCTCAGCAAGAGAGGAGAGTTCATCATCAATAATGTGCTTTATGGAAACACGGTTTCCCTTGTTCCAAATGTGATTTCTTTCTTCCGGATCTTCCGTTACGATCACGTCTACAACAGCACGGCGGCTATGGAAGGGGTATTTAAACTCATTAAACGTTCTTGAAATGATGTTATCGAGGTAGGGTGAAACACCTTCCTTGATTCCATCTGAATTTTCGTTATCCACGGCAGCTTTGTTTACTATGGCAGAATCAGTCGATAAACCACCAATATCATTGATTAAAATCGGTTTTTGAATGAGTTCTGGGTTTTTAATTGCGCCATTTTCATCTGTCGTCAAGTCAACAAACGCCGCAAAGCCTTCAGAACTTACGATGACTTCTTCAAATTTAATCCGTACGGTCTTACCGCCAACTTCAGGTGTTTGCAAGAATTTAACTTCATGCTGGTTGTTACGCAATTTTTTTCGATATTCTTTTGAAAGTCCACGTTTTACTTCTTGAAGAGGCAATCCCGTCGATAATAAGTATGTGGCTTCCACGACGCCGTCTTTATCTGGCGTGTTTTGGACCGCATCGTAGGCAATAGCCGTTAATAAGAGAATAATAGGCTGATCGCTGTCAGCTTTATCAATTTCAGGCGTTAATTCATCTTTTGTTGCAGCTGAAGCTGCAAGATTTCCAACTTTGTATGTACCATTTTTCATTTTTAGAGCAGAAGAGGTCAATTCAACGTGTAGTCCGTTTAAAATTTCTTTTTCTGCTTCAATAACTCCGCGATCTTCTTTTGCTTTCGCGACAACGTTCGGAATGTGTACTTGATTGTCATACCCGTTGAAATAGCCTTTGATAGCGTCATTGCCAATATCGATTGCTGCTAAACGCATACAAAAAACCTCCTTGATATTAGGTTGATATCACCTTTATACGATTCATTGTATGCTATTTGTATGCAAATAACAAGAAAAAAGTGGTTGAGAGACCAAAAATAAGCATTTTGTATGCAATTTGCATACAACGTGGAATCGTTGATACATAGGGTTTACGGCAAAAAAAAAGTAGTGTATAGTAGAAGACGATAAAGCTAGTTAGCAAATATTGCCTACATATTGCAAAAAACACAAAAAAAATCGTTCGTAAGTTTTTAGAGAAAAGTCATTTATGTTTTAAAGGAAATAAAGAGGTTTGACAACAAAAAAAGACCAAGTAAAAAAGACCGTGCTACCAACACGATCTTTTGAGAGTATTCAAGCTAAGCACCCGGACAAGTACGCTAAGCTTGAGAACGAAGTTCACTCCACCTACCAAGTTTTGTGAGCTTTGTTATTAATATAGCCTTATATGGCTAAATAATAACATATATTTGTATAACTGTGCAACGTTATACCCGTACTTTTGTCTGCTAATCTATGTTTTTTTACTAGATTTGTACCTTTTCAGACAGGGGTAGGTAGGGGCACTCTCAGTACAAATGCGTTCTTAAGTATATCGTGCGTATCAGGACCGGTGTAAGCTTTGCTTGCAATCGGTCCTTTTTTGTTTGTCCCAGAAGGGAGAAGCAA
>NZ_JBWBVD010000003.1:0-34067 GCF_056173665.1 Anaerobacillus sp. QJM3NY_17
ATACTTCATCATCCCTCGATCCTTAATCATTATATCATCTCCTTTACTCATTATAGGAACATATATTCCCTTTATTCAAGTTGTATATTACAATATCGAGATCCAATTTCTACTAACAGAGGTTTTGGATCCTTAAGGCGAGATTTTTTTCTTAAGAAATCAATCTATAAAATACTTCTTGGGGCGGCAGCACTGACAGACTGATCAGAAAGCAAAGTTCGCTTTCTGTCATTCTGTAGGTGTCGCTGACGGCACTAAATGCCTCGATAACCACGGTTTGTACAGAAAGGAAAAACACCTTTCTTACATTCCGTAGGTTCCTGATCCATTTGCCTTTGGCCGTACCGCACGAGCCGAAAATCGTCAAAGACTTTAAAAAGGGTAATTCCTGTCTGAAGCCAGGAACCTTGTCGCTCGCTTCGCTTTGCTCCAATGATTTTAAAGACCATACGCCTTGCTTCAGGCATCGAGCCTTCACAAGACGACTGAATCAAGATTCAGTAAGCTTTCCTTCTTCTTGCAACGTTGTTGCAAAGCTGAAGGAAAGCTTTAACGTGGGTGCAGTGTGCCCTCCCTTCTTTGTTCTCCTCAGTGTAACCGGTTTGTTCATAAGAGAAGTAAAGGGTCTGCATGAATTAAAAAAGAGTAAGGAAACCAAGTAGGCTAACTGTCCGTAACCTTGCAAAAAACGCAAGCTAACGGACACTAAGTCATTGGGTTTCCTAACTCTTTCTAAAATTCCTTTGATGCTTCGCAGCTCCTTACAGTCGCCCCTTGACTCCTCTTTTCACAAAGGTTTGTGGTGGTCAAACAAAGAAAGGGGTTGTCGAATATGACAGCATTTATAGAAGCAATTATCTTCACCATCGTTTTCATGGTAGTAGGAACGTATCTCGTGAGTTGGACACTCGATCACGTCAAAAATGACGCGATCCGAACAACAGCAATTATCGTATACGGATTCTGCTTCATCCTGACTGTAGCGAATCTGGTAATCGAAGCAATCAAGATTAGCATCTAATCAAAAGGGAGGGGAAACCCTCCCTTTTTTTATGCATCATCCTAGTGTTGTTCTATCCGGCTTTCTTCAGGCATCGAGCCTTCAAAAGCCGACTGAATCAAAGATTCAGTAAGCTTCGCATTTCCTTGCAGCTACAGGCTGCAAGTTTATCGCTTCGCTTTGTAAACCAAGTGCCTTGCTTCGGGCATCGAACCCTCTCAAGGCACGTCCATTTCGCTATGCATCAATGGACTGCGCTTCTTTTTCATCACGAGCCCTTTAGGTCTCGTGTTCAAAGAAGCTTACCGTCACGTCATCAGGCATCGAGCCCTCAGACGTGAAATGTTTTCTCCATATGGTTCCTTCCTTTGTGCTTCCAAGTGTACTTTTTGCTCATGAGAGCGTAAAGGGTCTGCACTCGTCGGAAGCCATTAAAGAAAGGGAAGTAGGCTAACTGTCCGTAACCTTGCAAAGAACGCAAGTTAACGGACACTAAGTCATTACCCTTTCTTAAATGCCTGACGTAAAAGAGTCGTAAAGCATGACTCTTTTACTGCTCCTCGCTTGATACTTCGTATGTTCCACTACGTTCCACACCCTTCTACCCTCTTTTCGCAAAACGTTGCTGTTAAGCATCAAAGAAAAGGAGGTTTTACAGTATGTTAGAAACAGTTTATGAAATCCAACGAATCAAACAGATAGTTCAAGAGGTTGAAGCGAATGAGTCGTATGTGATCCGGGGTCCAGAAGATGCAGCTGAAGTTGCAGCATCATTCATCGGTGATGAAGATCGAGAGGTTTTCTTGTTGATGTGTCTGAATACAAAAAATCAGGTAGTTGCCGTGCATCGCGTATCTGTTGGATCAATTAATGCGACTATCGTTACTCCTCGTGAGGTGATGAAGACAGCTATCCTTAATAACGCAGCTTCGATCATTATTAGTCATGTTCATCCCAGTCAAGACACTACGGAATCCAGTGAGGATATCGATGTGACTAAACGATTGAATGAAGTTGGGAAACTACTTGGTATCCCACTACTTGATCACGTCATTGTGAATGCGAAAGCCGAATTTACTTCGTTCAAAGAAAAGGGACATATCTAAAAGATGAGGAAGGGTCTCCCCTTCCTTCTTTTTCTGCTTTCGCAGAAAAAGAGAATAAGAACCGGTTCACACAAAAATACATGAGTGTGAAATAATCACCCATTACATTTATTTCTCAATGTGGTAGAATATTCCTGTTATGATTAAGGGGAGGAATATAGAATGAAAAACATAGGTTTAGTATTTTTGTCTGTTTTCATCATATTAACACTAGCTGCATGTGGTGGAGATCAGGCTAATTCTAAGGAAGATGAATCAAAAAAAGAAAAGAAAAGCACATCTACATATACCGCGGAAAATGTTTACTCCTGGTTAAAGGAATCTAACTTAGTTAAAGAAGATGCTGAGAATAAAAAAGGTTCTTATGAGGGTGAAGAAGGATTGGTGGATGCAGTCGGGTCGAGTGAAATACATGTTATAGAATATGAGAATGACAGTTTTGTAGATGAATCTTCTCCAACTACTACTTTGGCATTCAAAAATATATATATTTTAATTATAAAAGCTCAATCTCAATATGATTCATTTAAAAAGGTTTTGGAAAATGGCGGACCACTTGCTGATTTAGAAACTTCTTACACATCAGATGAACAAAAGGCATTTGTTGAAAAGACTAATGATGGTGTTTCTTCTTTAGAATACATTGAGAGTTTTTATGATCTTCCAGGTGAAGAAAGAAGTGAAACATTCTCCACTTATGTAGTAGATAAAGAAGTCAATTGGTCTGGAACAATTGCAGATTTAGAAGCGATGAGCGATAGTATTGTGATCTATGTTAAAGATGATTACAATGGTGAAGATTGGACAACGATCAATAACGAAAAGAAAGATATGTTGCCTTATACAGTTGTTTTGGAATTAAAAGATGAAACGATGAAAAAAGATCTTAAAAAAGGAGATACCATCAATTTCACAGGAGTTGTTGGTTCACGTGGAGATAAAAAAGCACAATTTAATTGGAAGTTGTACGAAGGTGAAGTTTTAAAATAATACGGAAAAAACCAGGGAACTCCACATAAATAGAAGTCTTCAAAACATTTGATGGCTTCTATTTTTTATCACATATTGTTGTTAATAACAACAATATGTGATATATTTGTTGTGACATACAACAAGGAGGTTGTTATGAAACAAACCACTCAAATTATAGTTGAGAAATTTCCAATGTTGGAAGACTATTTGTATGCTTATGAAAATCTATCCGAGTCTGGAAAAGCAATGGATTCTTTGTCGGATCAAACGGAGAAAACATTTTTGAAATTGGCATGGTTCTTTGAAAAACCTGATGAATATGATGGTTTTCATTTAGGTTTGTTGTACAAATACCTCGAAGATGATTGGCTTGCGTTTGCTTTGGATTTGATTCAATCGTACTTTAAAAACGATACTTACCTTTTAAAAGATGCTACTCATTCCGTTATTGTCGATGATGATAATTATTTAAGTCAGAGCGATTTTGCGCGGTTCTTATCCGATCAAGGGTTGAATTATTCGCAAAACAAACTAGCTGTCTATTTAAAACGAGGAAAGCTCCCCCCTGAAGATACGAGAATTGCAGGTAAGCCTTACTGGTCTCGAAGAACAGTTGAAAAGTACTATGAAGAGCTTCTTCCACCTCAAAAGGATAAGAAAAACTTGAAATATTAGAGAGGTTGTAAACCTTGCTTTTTACTTTTACGCAGGTTTAGAGCAAGGTTTTGTCGTATGCAATAAAAGATAAACACCAATACAAACAGCTGGATTAGTCGTGAGGTAGGTGGGAAAGTTGAAGGTAATTTACAAAATTACTTATCCTAATGGGAAAATCTATATTGGGGGTCCAGACAGCAAAACGCGGAAAACGTACGCTAAGAGTTATGTTGCGTTAGTTTTGTGACTTAACGATTAAATTGTGTTTCATAAGAGCACTAAGAACAATGAAAATGGCTATTTAATACAACACAATTGTAGTTATGTTGTATGGAACGAACAAATCTTAACGAATAGAAAAAGCCTATATGATAAGGTTTTTATCCTTAGCGTACGCTATCCGCGTTTTGGTGGCGGTACCCCTATTGGTAAAGACTTAACCGATACTATCAATTACTTTGGAAGTGCTAACGGTAAGTTAATTGAGAAGGATTTTTCTAGAGAAGAAAGAAGAGACTTCACAGTTCGTAAGGAGATTCTATGGGAATCAGAGGTGGCGACAGATAGAGAGGTTAACCGGAAAGAGGTAGAATTGATAAGGGAATATGGTTCTAACAATCCTGATATAGGTTACAATCAATGGCCGAAGTTTAGATGGATTGCTGATCTAGATTAAGGCAAAAAGAAAAGACCTCTAACAGCAATGGTTAACGTCATAATGGTTTTATTAGGTGATTGGGATAGAAAGAAGCTGTCTAGATGGATTCCAAAACGATTGCAAGTGGTATAAGGCGATATAAGCATCAAGAAAGCAGCAGAACCTTACTAGGTTTTGAAACGTTAGTAGTCTCTGCTATTGTGGGTTTTCTTTTTAAATCATGGACGGCGTTTGGCTTAACATTCCTTTTCTTTGTTATCGTTTCCTATGTGCCAATCCTAACTCTAATCGTTAGCTTGGCGTTTAGTTTGTTTTGGGCAATGATTGGTATTGTTATAGGAATGGCGTTTGTGGGATCGATCTGGGCAGCTATCTCTGTTTGCGATTATCGGTTTTCTCATTTCATTGGGTATGCATTTAAGTGCTTATGAAGATTAACTGGACTCCTCTTCGTAGAATATAAATGTAAAATATATTTACTTTTTGAAATTTCTGACATATAATCATTTTGTATTGATCGGGCAGGATCAATATCCTTTCGTTCCGTTTCTGTTCCCGTTTGTTTGAGTTGAATTGGTATAAGAACGAGAACCAACTATGTTCTTTCAAAAGAAGAGGGCCACCGCCTCTTCTTTTGCTTTGTTCTAAATTTAATGGTTTCTAATGAAAAAACTTAATCTCATTCCGTACGTATTGTCACCTTTAAGGTGGCTTTTTTCTTAAGAAGTAAGGGTTAGTTAGAAGATGGAACGTAACATTTAGTTGAAGCATGACTAAGGAGGGTTTGAAATTTGTTATTGAAAATTGCTTCAGTTTTTATGTTTATGATGGTATTTGGAATTGGATTTACTTTTTTAGGTGCTAAATCGAAATACGAAACTAAAGAAGATGGTTCTCCTAGTACCTGGGTGAGCTTTTGGATGGGAACGGGTTGTCTAGGTACAGTTGGACTGGTTGTCATGATCATATTATTATTTATTTTTGAATGATCCTTAAAAATTATCAGTGCCATCTTTATAAGATATTAAAAAAATAATTAGGTTTCATCAAACCTTGCTTTTCACAATTAATTAGGTTTAGAACAAGGTTTTTTATGAACAATAATATTGGTATGTAAATCATAAGACCTCACTAAAAAAGAACGGAAATTTATATCCGAGGGGTCACCACAAGGGTCTACTCACAGGCTGTAAGGCAGCAAAAAAACGCTACCTAACATCCTATGGCATCTCGCTCTTCTCTAAAAGACCGGATAACCACGGTCTGATCAGAAAGCAAAGGACGCTTTCTGTCATGCCGTAGGTTCCTCGCTCTTTCTTCACGAGTAGCCGATGACGGAAACCTAAAGATCAAAAGAATAAAGACATAAGGAAAGCAGCCTAAGGGCTGCTATTTTTATTGGTCATTTTCCCTTTTGCCTTCCGAATCGTAAAACATCGCAAGCTGACTAAAAGGTTATAAAAGGGTAGGACACCCGAACCTACCCTTTCCTAACCTAAGTCAGCGCTCAGACGTTCAAGGGTCGCAAAAACTTTTTTCCTAAGAACGCTTCGCAACTGAAAAAACTTCCTGCTCTCATCCCTTGACCGCCTGAAGATGCTCGTTTTTCGTTCTCCACGTCAAAAGGGAAAAATAATCCCCCTTTGGGGAACCAACTTGCTTCGGCAGTCAAAAGGAAAAACAAAAGGAGGAAGTTCAAATGAAAAAAAGCGTTTATGAAATCGTAACTGAAAAAATTATTGACCAATTAGAATCCGGTGTTATTCCGTGGCGCAAGCCGTGGATCAATGGGGGAGCTGTTAACTGGAAAACACAAAAGCCCTACCGTGGTATAAATGCCTTTCTACTCGATGCAGGGGAATACGCTACTTTTAAACAAATCCAAGAAGCCGGAGGAAAAGTCAAAAAGGGAGCGAGCTCTCATATCGTTGTTTTTTGGAAGTGGATCGAAAAAGAAAATGAAGAAAGTGGCGAAACCGAAAACATTCCATTCCTTCGATATTACCGCGTTTTTAATATCGAAACCCAGGCAGAAGGATTAGAAAGCAAAAGAGAAGAACACGCCTTTGATCATGATCCAATTGAACAAGCTGAAGAAATTTATCAAGGGTACATAAACGCCCCTGATTATACGTTCCAATCCGGTAAAGCTGTTTATTATCCTACGTTAGATAAAATCAACGTTCCACCATTGAAGGATTTTGAAATAGCTGAAGAATTTTATTCGACGCTTTTTCATGAAATGGCACACAGCACCGGGCATAAAAGCCGATTGGCTCGACCAGGCGTAACGACTCAAAATGTAGCATTTGGCGATGAAGTTTACTCGAAAGAGGAATTGGTCGCGGAAATGACTTCATCAATGCTGTCCGGTGTAGCCGGTATTGATAACCACACAATCGCAAACAGCGCTAGTTATATTCAGTCGTGGTTACGCTCATTAAAAGAAGATAACCGCATGGTAGTACAGGCAGCTGCACAAGCGCAAAAAGCATCTGATTATATTTTAGGTGAAAAACCAGAAGAAGCATAAAAAAAGAAATGGCCCGCCCCTCATGGGGCGGGGAAATCTAAGGAGGAATTGAAATGAAAAGCTTAAAAGAAATGGAAAAAGAGATCGTGGTAAACATGGAGAATGTGATTAAACAGCAGCAACCAGAAGCGTACAATCAAGTGGAATATATGGGCTTTCAAAACAGTGCCTTTAAATTTAAAACTAGGGATGAAAACACCCAAGAACAAGCGATCTTTTCATTGAATCCCTATCAATTCAGCGTTTCAGTTCGTTGCGAAAATACAAAAAGCATTGATTTAGAAATTGGGATCATGGATGAAAAAGGTCAATTGGTTTGAGAGGGTTCGCCCTCTCAGTTCCTTTATTTGTTAAAATAATCATAACTGAAAGGATGAGGTGAGATGAAAACGTGTGGGTATTGTGGAAGCGAGATCCAGGAGCCTTATTGCTCTTTTTGTGAAATGGAATTAGATCCGCAGCATGTACTTGAAAACCATAAACGCGTGGATCATTTGATTGATAGTACACCGGATGAAACAGCCGTTTTTCTTCCAACGAAAGAGCTATTAACGTTTGAGACGATTGAACTTTTATTTATACTGAAGTACGCACGTAAACATCGATCGGACGTTTATAATCTACGAATCATGGGACATAAGGCAAGCGCAGAGCTTGAAAACGATGAAGGCATGAATGAAATCCAAGCGCAGAGCTTTGCAGAATACGAAAAAGCTACGCGGAAAGTTTGGTGCATTGAAAACATCATAAAAGATCGCATTGGTTATTATCCGGTTAAAATCAGTGATGACTTTCTGCAGCGTTATCTTTATCGCATTAAAAAATCTCAGGAAAAGGCTATGGCTATGCAGTCCAAAAGAAAAGTGAAGATCTGATAAAAATTGGAGACCTCATTATAAAATTAAACGGGAGATGATCATTTGTTTTTCAAAAAGAGCAAACGAATTCAAGAATTAGAAAAAGAGAATTCGAAACTGTCCTCTTCTTTACGTATATCAAATATGCATGTATTGGAATTGGAAAAGTCTTTAAAAGAAGCAGAAAAGCAGGTGGAAGTACTGCAAGAAAATTTTGAAATGGAATTTGAGGATTTAGATGATGAGGAGGAAATTGAAACGGAATACTGTTCTTGCGGCGGGATGATGTCGCCGATGTATGATGAGCATCCTAATTGGATTAAATATTGCCTGGATTGTAATCATGCAGATGAGAATCCAATAATTTCTCCAATTGTGGAGAGTTGATAAAAGCCGATCGAGAAGGACGTTCTTGATCGGCTTTCGCATGGAAGAAAAACATGCGTTTTTCTTTTTATTGAAAGCAGGCATCGAGCCTGCTTGACGGTTGCTGAAGCAACCTTCAAAAAAACCATTTGATCAAAAAATCAGAAAATTATCTTGAAAATCCATCCCTATATGGAAAAGTTTTGCTATGATCTAGGTTAAGAACTTGTACTCTTATCATAGAAAAGGAGGGGATTTATCATATATGCGATTAATATTCTCACAATTTATTGCATATATGATAAGATATATGGGAATAGATAATATAAAAAACGCTACTGCTATTTGGTTAAAAGATGAAGAGGGTTTTGATGTCATGGGGCATTATTTAAGTGTTCTCGTTAATAATGGTGCTCGTGGGGATATTGTGTCTATCGCAAAATATCAATACATCAGAACTGCAATAGAATTATTAGAAACCTTAAGGAAGTGTGATCTTCCTACAAGGGATGACCGATTACACGGAGATTATATCGAATTTTCAGTTAACGGTAATGATTATAAGTCATTCCTCAATTATGTTGGTTATCTCAGGAAAGAACCTATATATGAACTTAGAATTAGTTTAGAGGAATTTAATGATTGGTACTTCCGAGCAACGTTCTTCCCAAAGTATTATAAAGGGGATCTTTTTTACTGCTTTGTTTTTCCGTTTGAAAAAGATCCTAATTCACCCGACGATCCTACAGACGTATTTATTGAGAAAACTTATCGGATTTTAGAGCAAGTTAGAGAGAATGAGCGAGATTATGAAGATTACTTCATAATATAAAAAAATGTAAAAGGAGGGCTATCTATGGGCAACTTCTCGCAATTTAACAAGGAAGTTGTAGACCACTTACCTCAGTTTAAAAAGGAAGGTAATTTAATTTCTTCTCTTTTTGCGAAAATCACTTTTATGTATCGTGTAAGAGCAAAAATGACTCAAAAGGAATTAGCTGATCAGGCTGGTGTGTCACCTAGTACGATTCATCGTATTGAAGGTGGTGGTGGTGGGATAACCGACACTACTTACTTTAAGGTTTTCGATGTTCTGGGAGTAAAGGATGAACAAATCGTAAATTTTTTAGTGGAGAGAGAGACAGGTAGAGAGAGAGAGTTCGCATTTAACTGATAATTAGTTAATAAAAAGACCGTTTAAAAAGACGGTCTTTTTATTTGTCTTCATCTTCTGTTTTATATGGTCGAATTAAACCTACTGCATGTTTGAACAGCATGACTTCTTCTCCTTTTACAGAAACGGCGATTGTATATTGATCGAAATCTGTCAGTTTCCCCTTCACTTTTAAACCGGATACCAGGTGTACAACTACAGATTGGTTCATGAATTTCTGGTACAAGCGCTTTTGCACGTGATGTGGTTCTTTTTTTTGGGACTTTTGCGGTTTTTGCTTTGTTGTAGTCGTCATTCCTATTCCCCCTTTTAATCACTTCCTACTTTATCATTTGTTGGAATTTATTGAAAATAACCGAGCGAAAAACCCTTTGGCTGGTGGTGGTGTTGATGCAGCAGCTTCTAATTTGCTTTGTTGAGTTTCGCGAATCGTACTTAATAAGACCTGATCGCGTTTATCTAATGAATTGGTGATGTATGTTTCTTGATTATCTAACCTTTGAACAAGGACTTTAATCACTTCTGCTTGCATATCAATTTTTTCATCCTGCTTAACTAGCATATCTTTAATGAATTTTATATCTTTCACCATTAAATCTTCAGGTGGTTTTTCAGGTTTTAATGGATCATCACCAGTGGACAAATAAAAATCAATTTGTTTAATGGAATATCCTCGATCACGACTGAGTGATTTAATCATTAATAGACGTTCGATCGCTTTTTCATCAAAGTAATGGTAATTGTTTTCGGCTTGAATGGTTGGAATATGTGTTTTCAATTCGCGCATCCAGTTACGGATCACGGAGGGTGTTTCGTCTATGTGTTTGGCTGCTTCCTTAACCGTTAGTGAAGGTTTACTTGGGTTTTCCTGTAGGTTTTCAGCACCTTGCTTTTCCGTTTCATTCACGTTTACATCCCCCTTATTCACGTTTGTTTAAAACTAAGTTCTTCCTCGTTACATCCTGAAATCATTAAAAGATTCCACTTCAAAAAACGGAAAGATCTGAAAGCTGTCCTGGGGTCACCACAAGGGTCTGCTCACAGGATGTAAGGTAGCAAAAAACGCTACCTAACATCCTATGGCATCTCGCTCTTCTCTAAAATACCGGATAACCACGGACTGTAAAGAAAGGAAGAACGCCTTTCTTACATGCCGTAGGTTCCTCGGACATTTCTTAACGAGAATCCGATGACGGAAACATGAAGGTCAATAGCATAAGTCAAAACCAATGTTGAACAACATTTTCAGTAGTATCACAAACCTTGCTTTTTACCTTCGCAAAGGTTCAGGCATAGCTTTACTACCTATGTTTAAAGTTAGTTCGGTTCAGAATTTGAAATCCCTTTATCTAATCTTGTCTGCTTTTGTTAGCTTAAGCAATAAAAAACCCACCTTAAAGGTGGGGGGTCTTAATGATAGTATTTTAATCATCATCGTCGTCATCATCGAAATCCAAGAATGTATTTTGTGCAAATGATAGTAGTTTCTCATTCTCGATAAACTCTTCATTTGTTTCATTGTTTTGCTCAAACGGTTCTTCAGTTGTTTCGTTGTGAGTTGTTTGTGTTTCTGCGCTTCTAGATACAGTGGTTTCCTTTTCAGGTGATGTTATTTTAATTTCTGATGTTGGTTCCTTGAGTACTTGAGAAATAATTTGCCCTAACATGGCTTGTGTACGCGGATTTTGTAAGTATTGGCTTTCCTTTTCCGTTAGGTCTTTTGGAATTGGGATATTCACGCTATTGTAATCTAAATTCTTAAACGTGTTACCTTCAGCCTCTTCTTTTATGGCAGCTACGAATCGATTTGCAACTTCTTTGCTAAATTTTCGTTGTTTTTCTTCTTTGAGAATGGTTAAAAAGTGCAAGACGGATAGTGGTGTCTCCTTTGGAAGGCGAAATGACACCACCTTCCCTCCATAGAATTGTTCCATACTCAATCCCTACTTCCGTTATTATTTTGCGCCGATAGCTTCTTTTAGGTCGATTTTTTTGGACTGGCAATACATGACTAAAATTTTAAAATAAGCACGTGCGATCATCCATACGCTGTCTTCCGTTTCGACAAAGCGAAGGGGAAAGTTTTGTCCTTCTTCATTTATCGCTTGTAAATACGGACGGAGAACGACGGCTCCACCACCAATTTGGTAAGCTAAACGAATGTCGGGAACGCTGTTCCAGAGGTCTTGAAGTAATTTGTATTCCTCTTTAGCCAGGACAGATAGTTCAGCATCCACAATTTTTTTAATGGAAATTCTACTACCGTACTTCCAGATGTAATTTTGTTCTTCAGGGTCAGTGTTTGTAATGATCTCGACTAGCTCACGGCGCGTTTTGATCGTGTGTTGATGTTCGTTTCTTACTTTTCGAATAATACTGTCTAAATAGGTAGAGACCCCTTTTTTAATACCGTCAGAGTTTATATTATCGACTTGCGTTTCTTTGGTTATGATAGCTGAATCGGTTGATAGCCCACCGATATCATTAATGAGCATTGTTTTTCCTAGCAGGTCCTCATTCTTCACCGAGCCGTTGTTATTCGTTGTTAAATCCATGTAAGCAGCAAAGCCTTCAGTGTTTACTAAAACCTGTTCAAAGCGAATTCTAACGGTTTTCCCTTCGCATTCAGGGGTTTTCAAGAATGTGACTTGGTGTTGGCCGGATTTCAACTTTTTGCGAAATGCTTTATTTTTTTCTCTTTTTGTTTCATCCAATGGTAATCCTGTAGAAAGGTAGTAAGTAGCTTGTATCACGCCGTCTTCGTCTTCTTCGATGTTTTTAACAGCATCATAAGCTAGTGCTGTTAGAAGCAATAGAATGGGTTGATCGGAGTCGCTTTTATCTTGGTTCGGTTTTAATTCATCACTGTTTGGATACATTGTAGCGAGTTTCCCCACAACGATTTTACGATTGTCTTCTTTTAATACAGAAGAATTTACTTCTACGTGAAGCGCATCTAGTGGATTGTTTTCCATGTCGATGATGGCACGATCTTCTGCTTGAGCAATAATGTTTGGGATGTATAGGCGGTTGTCCAGAGAGCCGAAATAGCCTTTCAAAGCGTCGTTTCCAATATCAATACTTGCTAATCTCATGTGAGTACCTCCTGGTATAATAGGTTATTTTACTACTAGTTTAATTGTATACATTTAATGTCTACAAGTCAATAGATGTCTACAAAAATTGTATACGTTTTTGTAGCTATGTCTTTAAGTTATTATATAGGTGTTTTGTGTTGAACTTAGGTGCAGTATTATTGATGTGTTTTATGTATACATTATTTGTATACAAATTTTATTAAAAGAAAACCCGTTTAGGGTTTACGAAAATTCTGGAAAGGTGTATAGTTACATTATCTTCTAAAAATTCATAGATTCATAGACAACTTAAAAGACTATCGATTATTAATAAATAAGTTTTCACCAATAAAAAAAGAACGCTGCGCTAACAACGTTCTCTGGTGAAACAGCTAGTGCCCGGTTCCCCAACCATCACGTACTAGCTTTATGAGTGAATCTGAGATTCTTTAAATTATGTGCTTATCATAGCAATAATTTATTAGAATTGCAACGTTTTTAAACTATCTTTCCGTGGTGATTCATGGAACAAATAGTGACAAAAATCAATTAGATTCTATGCTCTTAAAGCGAATACATGGTAAAAGACCGTGACTGGCTGTTAAACAGCTTGTTTCGGTCTTTTTTGTTTGTTTTATGCGGAGAGCAAGTCGGACTTACACTCTTCGATAGCAAAAAAGATGACAGGTCAGCTGGAGCCAACTTCAAAAAGTGCAGCGTGTCGGATCGGGCGAGCTTCACGATCGATCAGGCAGGGACGGTACGTTTTGTTCCTTTTCGCCATTGGGGAAAAAATCGCTTGGATTTCGATTCTAGCGTAATAAAGCCATAAAGAAAAAGGAGGGTTGGACACCATATCTATGAGTCTTTTAGGCGCATAGAGGGGCTGTGAGATGCGTTAGGAGCTTACTTCTAACAAAGCTAAGGGAATGGTGCAGTTAATACGCTCACAGGCGAAAGCAAGACTTTGAAGCGCTATACATACGGATACCAAACGGATACCTGAACTCGGTATACCGAGTACGTCAATGTTACAGCAGTTTTCTCACGGCTTCACAAGGGGGAAAACTGCTGTCAGCCGTTTCCAGCCGTTTTCCTGGCCTGGAGCCCGAGCATGCCAAAAGCGAAAGAGAAAGACAAGTGAAAACACTAAATAAAGTGTAAAAAGTTAAGGGAAGAGGTTGGAAAAAGAGATTAATAAATGAGTTGAGATCATCTACGATATTGGTACTAATCAAGTGCTTTAATTTCAACTAGAGCATATATGGGGAGGATGAAACTTGAGTTTAGAGGGAGATATATGCAACAAATTATACACAAGATAAAAAGGCAGCTCATATAAAAATTGATTTAAAGATTTCAGTAGACAATGTGATGAGACATGATCAAGAGAATGATGTTTACCGAAAAAAGGATAACTGGATGAAGATAAATAAATGATCAGAAGATGAAGAGAAACTTAGGTGATCGGGAGTATCCAGAGAGAAAAAAGATGGTATCTAGAATAGAAGAAACCTAAGTTATAGAAAAAAATTACATGTAGGTATTTGGAATTATATTTCCATTAGTTTCTAAATATCTGTTGTAAAACATTTGTTCGTTTAGTACACTATAAGCAAGAATAAAACCGACAATAAGGAGTGAATAAAAACAGCAAAAACATGTGAGTCAATTTCTTTTTGATTCCGGTTTTAAAACGGGGCAAACCCCAATTATATAAAGGTCAGATCTCTCCTCCTTCCACTACGTAAACAGTAGAAGACCTCACCCCATCCACGTAGGTTACTGTGATGAGGTCTTCTACTACTAGTTACAGTCGGAGAGAATCTAAAATATAATTGGGGTTTGGAGAGTGGATGGGAGAAGTTGGGTTGGGTTGAGGTAGTGAGGTTAAGTGAGAGATCAAGGGAGTTAAGGTCAAAGGATAAGTTCAAGAGATAGGGTCAAGAGAGAAGTTCAAGGGAAAGGTCAAGGTCAAAAGATAAGTTCAAGAGATAAGGTCAAAGGATAGGTTCAAGGGATTTAAGGTCAAGAGATAAAGTTCAAGTGCAGTGTAAGAATGTTTGGATATTAATGGTTAATTTGTGAGAGTGAAGTTGTTTGTTAGGAGGTCTGGGGTTGGTGATTAGGTGGTGTAAATATGCATGTTTGTGGATAATAATACAAGGGTGTGAGTGGATGTGGTATTGCCAAGAGGCCTGATATGGTCATATGTTGGGTTGTTGTTTTTAGCGTATTGTGTTGTGGTTTTTATTGCGGTTAAGTTGTTAAAGTTATTGTCATTTTTATTAACGGTAATAATTTGGGGGATTGTGTTTGTTATTAGTTACTGTTTTGGTAGACTTCTAAGAAGGAGAGTGAGTTCTTAATTTGATGAAAAGGAATGATTAGTAAATGGCACTGAAGTACAGTGGTTTAAAAGAAAAAGACTTGGACTATCTGACGTTTGTTTTGAGGAATGGTGTTGTTACAGCTAAGCAGATTAAGCTGAAGTTTCGAGAGCCGAATTTATCACGTGTTTATCGTCGGTTGCAGAAATTAGAAGAGAGAGGCTACTTAAAGCATGAGCGAGTGGCACATAAAGTCGGTGTTTATTTCGGGACTCCTGATGCTAGAGATTTAACGAATGTCACAGCTACTATTCCAGTAAAGGCGACCATCTATACCATGCAGCATGAATTGCTGATGACGGATTTAATTCTGTTTTATGAGTTTCAATCGGAGAAGAAGGGTGTTACTTTTCGTTACAAGACTGAACGAGAGATCCGTCATGACATGATCGGGGATGGTGACAATCAAAGTAAGTTGAAAACGTATAACGAGAAGCGAGATCGTATCCCAGATGCTGTGTTTTTCTTCACACTTCCAAATGGACAGGAAACAACGACGTGGGTTGAGTTGGAGTTAAATAAGAAAGATCGAAAACGATATGACGAGAAATTCAAGTTATTTGAAGACCTTCTGTCTGGAAAGGAACACGACGATTATCGTTATGCTTTTAATCAAGTGATGTATTTTGCGGATGATGTGAAAATACACAAGATGGTCAATGAAGCGAAGCAGAAGTTGGTAAATAGTAAGAGAATTATCGTTAAATCGATTCCTTCAGTCGTGTTAGAAGAAAAGTGGGAAGAGGTGATGACTGATGGAAGAGTATCAGATGAACAAGAAGGAACAGACTCAACAGAGTGACAACGATCAACTAATTGGTGAGGTTGTAATGTATGGAGCGGTTGGGATTGTGGCACTTGCTTTTATGATTCCTGCCTTGTTGGGAATGTTGATCTTTGCATTGTTGCACTTCTTGAAACGAGATTGGGTCTCCTATATGGCTTTGTTTTTGGGGATAGCCGTTTTGTTCATTCAATTTCAAGCAGGGACAGTCCTTTCTTACTTCGCCATCGTATCTGAAATGAATATTCCATACTTAACAACGGGGATGGAGCGCATTTTAAATGATGGTGAGACTATCCGAGTGACAGCTGCAAGTTATTTCAATCTAGTGGGTGTTGCCCTGGTCTTTTCTTTTGGCTATTACCTTTATGCAAAATACTTTTGGAAAAAGCGTGTGAATACGAAGCAGGGAGAGGCGCAAAAGAAAAAAGAGGCAAATGAGTATCGGCAGTTTCGGAAAAAACGAGTTGCCTTCCTCAATAAAAAACAATCAGGCTATCGAAAGAAGCCCTCGAAAGAAATCTTTGTTGGATATACCGATTTCAAAGAGAGAGTGTCCCTAAATGAAAAGGAATTGAACTATCATATGCTTGCAACAGGTGGTACAGGGACAGGGAAAACGACTTTGATTGCTTCTTTAATGGAATCGGCCTTGCAACAGAATAAACCGGTTATTTTCGTCGATGGCAAGGGTGAACGAAAATCTATGCTTGAGTTTAAAGAGTTATGTGAGGCTTACGGGAAAACCGTTTACTTGTTTTCGGAGTTGGATGATCTGACGTATAATCCGATCAAAAATGGAACACCTACTGAAACGAGAGATAAGCTTATGTCGCTGTTTACGTTCTCTACAGAAGGTGACGGAGCTTACTACACTGACATTGCTTCTCGGTATTTACAATTGGTGGTCAAACTCTTAGACGAAGCAGGAGTGCCGCGCGAAATTAAAACGATCTATCAACTAACGGATATGAAATCCATGCAGGAGTTCTTCAAGACCAATAGTTCTGAACGAGAAATCGAAGAGGAAATTGAGGTGGAAGTCGAGGAAGAAGTTGAGGTTCAAGATAAATCGCCTTCAACAGAAGATGAAGAAGATGACTTTAGTGATTTTACGATAGAAGAGCCTGAAGAGCCAGTCAAAGAGAAGGTGAAAAAGACCGTGCTTCAGAAAAAGAAACGGAAAGTAACCTATCTGGAAGAAGGCATGGAGAGAATTAAAGACATACTTGAAAGAGATTTTCCAGAAGACATTGTAGAAGGATGTCTGACTCGTTTAAAAATGCAGTTGGGCGAGTTGCTAGAATCTGATTTAGGCGATTTGTTTATAGAAAGTGAGAATGGGATTGATCTTCAGAAGATTACCGATGAAAACAATGTCGTGATCTTCAGTATTTCAGGAAGTCGCTATTCTGACTACATTAAGAAGCTAGGAAAAATGGTCATTTTGGATGTCAATAGTTTAGTAGCTTATCGTCAAGCTCAAGGACGGAAATCCATTTTCGCTGTTTATGATGAGTTTTCAGCTTATGGTGATCGTCGCATTGTTGATATTGTCAATAAAGCTCGATCAGCAGGGTTTGAGTGCATTATCTCTACTCAAACATTATCAGATATTGATACCGTTGATCCGATTATGACAGAGCAAATCATTTCAAACTGTAACGTCATTGCCACAGGACGTGTCAATTCTTCAGTAGATGCTGAACGGATCGCTGAAATATTCGGGACTTATTCTGATAGAGAAATTACGCAACAGGTCGAAAAGAAAAATAATCTAATGCGCTTTGAAGCAGACATGGGAACCATTCGAGATGTTCAGCGTTTTAGAGCGAATCCGAACGACATCAAGAATTTGCAAATTGGAGAAGCCTTTATTAACCGAAAAATGGTAGAGGAAGAATCGGGCGATACGTATTTTCGACGTGTATATGTTCGAAATGCTCTTGATTTAGGAGGGATTAAAAAGGATGAAGTTTCTTGATAAGTTGAAAAGTGGTTTGAAGCAAAACGCCAGTAAAGGAAGAAAGAAAGTCTTGAAAGACGAACGACGACTCAAGTCGTCACGTTTTAATAGCCGTACCATGTTCACTCTTGTCTTTTGGGCTGTGGTAGTCGGGGTTATATTCTTTTCCTTTCAAGCCTTCGCTCGTACAGGGTTCCTAAATGAGAAAGTGAATGGATACCAGGCGGAAGCTACGCAAAAAATTGAAAGTCTAAATGAAGTAGGTTTCTCGAATTCGCCTGCCGGAGAATCTTATTCTCAAAGATTCATCAGCACCTACATTAATATTCCTGCTGATCCAAAGGAGAGAGAAGAGCGAAAGGCGGCTCTTGAAAGCTTTCTAGCAGAAGGAATGAAACCTGATAAACTTGAGAATCTTTCAGAATTTGAGGGAAAACGAGAATTAAAGAGTGCGAGTCTTTATGATGTGAAAGATGTTAAAAACGATTCCGCACACTACGTGTACCGGGTTCAATATGAAGTCTTTAAAACGGTTGAAAAGAAAGAAGAAGTTGAGGTAAAGAAAAAAGACGAAGACGGTAAAGAAAAGAAAGTTAAAGAGGAAAAAGTTGTTGAAAAGGATGAGTCCCAGGGCACAAAAGACGTGATGTTAGTAGTTAGACTTGGGACAGATGGGAATTCTTTCAACATCATTGAACAGCCTTACTTTCAAGCTCTTCCAAGTGAAACTCGATTAACGGCGGTTCAAGATGAAATAGATAAATCTCAAAAGAATTCACAAGTTGAAGAAGAATTACAGCAGTTTTCTACTCAATTTTTCACTTCTTACACTCAAAATACGGTTGATGAAATGTCCTATCTGATGGAAGACCCTGAAAGTTTAAAAGACTTGTATGAATACAAAGGGGTAGAAGATTTTGTGGTCTATGATGGGGAGAACGAAGGCGAGTATATTGTGAAAACCCTTGTGGTTTTACAACAAAGCGATACAGGTCTTTCTTCGAAACATCCTTATACGCTTGTTGTCAGCAAGGAAAATGATAAATTTTATGTCAAAGAATTTAAACACACTTTAGGAGGATGATTTAAATGTTACCAGACGTTACAGGAATAACAGATTACGTGTCAGCTCAAGTTGCAGCGATTCTATTTATTATTATGGTGGTTATGTTGGTGAAGGCGTTTCTGTCTCAACGATGGGGTCAGTTCTTCTCTAGTTTTCTTTTCGCGGTTGTCTGCTATGTGATTATAGCGAATCCGGGAGAATTTGAAAGCCTTGCTAATGGTATCTGGAATCAAATTAAGAGTGGTGGGTTGAGTTGAGGTCAGGTGCTTACAGTTATCGGAAGTACTGGCGTTACCCCATTAAGATTTACAGCCTAGGAAAAGGCGAGAAATCTCTCGTCTTTTCCAAAGGTGTTGAAATTCGTCAAATTATTTTGAGTCTATTGATCTTCGGAATTCTTTTTCTTTTCCGAGGCTCGATCAGTGCGGTGGTACCGAAGACGTTAGAACTTGCTTTTTATGTGGTTCTTCCATGGTTACTGGCAGGAGCTATTTGTCGAAGTCGGTTAGATGGGAAACGTCTTGATCGCTTTTTTATCGGATACTTCCAGCACCTCTATCATAAGCAATTTCATTTCAGTAGTCATAAAGCTGTCTACAAGCCTCAGATGACCAAAGAACAGTCTTATGAGCGATTCCAATAGAGAGGTGATTTTATGTTGCAATTCCCAATCAATGCGTATAAAGCCAATGTGATTTATACAAAAGGTGAAGAGGCATGGGCGTACTTTCGAGTAAAAGAAAATACTCTTGGCGTTAATGAAGCAGAAGCTGAAAATTCTCTAGTCAATAGTTTGGAAAACTTAGCATGGCAATTATCGGGATTTGAGGAAATTGACTATAAAATCCTTCCTGTTCCAATCAACATTGATAAACGCATGGATAAGCTTCAGGGTCAATATGAGGGTGATTATGCAGATATAGGAGAGCATTACGCTGAACGAACCAAAGAAATTTTGCGAGAAGAAGCTAAAGATGTTGTTGAATATAAATTTTTTGTCGGTGTTAAATTAAAGCGCCGTGAAGTGGAAGATGACAGCCTTTTAGGGAACATGAAGACTTCTTTTAAAAGCATGAATCGTTATGTCCAACGAATGGCTGGCTTCAATCACGAAATCGATAATCTTACAGAACGAATGTATCAGGAATCGGAAGAAGAGGCTTTATCGCTTCTTTCATCTTACCTTGAGGTGGAGCGATTAAAAGAAGAAGAATTACGCTACATCATCCGTCACCAATTTGTGCGAGGGCAAAGTCAGCTTGAAGAGGAACAGAGCATTTACGGACTTACAGAAGGGATTCTCGACCCGTCCCATTCCGGTTATCTTCGGATACAACAACTTGATGATGAATCCTACTGTGCGTTTTTGCCAGTATCCGAGTTTCCTGTTGATCTATCGCATAAAGAATGGTTGTACTTTTATCAATCTTATCATTTCCCTGTGGAAGTCAATATGCGCACGATCTACAAAGGGAAGAAGGGTGATTTTGACGAAACGAACAAAATTAAGAAGAGATTTCGAGACCAGGACTCTCAGCTTCTCGAAGCAAATGAAGATGAAGATAGTTTAATTAATAGTGGTCGGGTGCTGCTTCATGAATTAGAGAATTCCATCAAGAATTCCAATAAACCATTGCTACGCACGTATATTCATTTTGTAGTGTATGGGAAAAGCAAAGAGGAATGTAGGAAACGGGCCAATAAATTAAAAAGAGATTTTAAAGACCAGACGATTGAAGTTGTGCAGCCGTTAGCCGATCAACTTCTTTTATTTCACCAGTCGATTCCAAGTTCGTCCATAAAAGCAAACGATTGGGAACAGATTTTAACACCTGAATCTTTTGCGGAATCACTGTTCTCATTGACTCGGAAAGTCGGTAATACCGTTGGATTCTATCTTGGTAAAAACATTTCACATAACGGGGAAAGTGTTGAAAACTCGCAATTCCCGGTTTTCTATCATCCTTTTCTTGCTCACTTAGGATTGAAAGGGTCTAAATACTCTTCTCCTCATGTGATCATTTCGGGACCAACTGGAATGGGAAAATCGTACTTATTAAAAGACATTCTATTGAATGCCATTTTCTTTGGCGCAAACATTCTGATGACTGATCCTAAAAACGAAGTCGAGAAAAAATTTAAACAAGCGTTGTCTATCGCTGACGAGACTACACCTTACTTCAAGAAACTTATTGAGAGCTTCAATTACACAACCTTTTCATCTGATAAAAAAGATGGAGGGAAACTTGATCCTCTTACCTTCCTCGAAGGAGAAGAGGCTTATGATACAGCTGTTGGTATTTTGGAATATTTATCTGAACTTCAGTCTACTGAACGTAATATTAAAACAGCGATTTACAAGAGTGTTCGTCATGTCATTTCTACCGAAAAGAAGCCAGGACTTTTAAAGGTGGTTCAACGCCTTCAAGAATCAGATGATTTAGATGTAAAAAACGTCGGGGATCTTCTTTATGAAGTAGGTACAAATGGTATTGCAAAGCTTATGTTCTCGGATGGTAATGTATCAGGAATTAGTTTATCGAAACAAGTTAATATCTTGCAAATCCAAAATTTAACGCTTCCTGAAGAAGGCGAAAAGCCTTCTACACGAGATGAGCATATCGCCGTTGCTCTTATGATTCCATTAGCGAAATTCGCAACAAAATTTGCTCGTGATGATTCGGTTACAAAAGCGACTATCTTTGAAGAAGCGTGGATGTTGACGAACACAGGACAAGGTCAAAAACTCATCAAAGAAATGCTTCGTACAGGGCGTTCTTTACGATCTGCCGTTTATCTCATAACGCAATCAACTGTGGACTATAACAACCCGGACATTAAAGAGGGGATTGGTACAAAATTCGCATTCAAGGCGAAGACAGCACAAGAAGCAGAGAACGTCATTGAGTTTCTTGGACTTGAAGATAATGAAGCGAATCGTGCCATGCTGAAAAACCTGACAGAAGGTCAATGTATCATGGAAGATATTTATGGTCGAACTGCCAAGATTCAGACGGATGTCTTGTTCAATGAATGGGTTCAAGCCTTTAACACCAAAGAAGACGGCAAAGGAAGAGCCGAGATCGAGGAGGCATTTATCTAATGAAGAAATTATGGATTCCATTACTTCTCTTGACCGTACTCGTAACAGCGTGCGGTCAGGGGAAACCTGAACCAGAGGATATTGCAAAAGTAGCTTACGAATGGGAAAATGCTCGTTTTAATTACGATTACGATAGAGAGCAAGAATTGATTTATGAAGAAGGATCCTTCGAACTTCATAAGACACGTGAAAAGAGAGATGCGGGACTTAAATATGATGATATTCGTTATGAAGTGTATTACGACGAAGAGTCTGAATGGTATTACGTGTTGGCAGATTTTAAAAATCCGCAAGGTGATAACACAGTGAAAGATGATTTGATTATTAGAGAAAAAGCGGACACCTGGAGAATTGATGTAGATAAAAGTCAAAAGTTATCTAGAGAAGATGTTCAAGCCAACTTTGAACAGGAAGCTTGTATTCATTGTGAGTAGGGAGGAATTCGATGACATTCGTAAAAAGAGGGTTGGTTGTCTGCTTTCTTTTACTGGCGTTTTTAGTACCCACATCTTCCTTTGCGGATGATACGTCACCGACAATTGAAAAGAAAAGCGAGTCTGTTGGACGTGTCACTTTAGAAAATGAAGAATATCCGCATTATCATTATCAGCTTGAAGCCGATATAGGGGATGGGATTAAAGATACTGGAGACCGAGCTTTACATGGAATTAATAACGGTTTGTGGGGATTTAATAAGGTTATCGCACAATTCACGTTATTTTCTGTTGAACAGCTTATGTCTTTTGACTTGATTGGTTCGATTGTCCAAGAAGCGGGCTTAATGAGTGAACGGATTTATGAACTTATGGCAGGAACGTTTCTTTCCTTGTTTGTAGTGTTGGTTGGTGGAAGCGCAGCTTATCGATTTTTCGTCAATCAACAAGTGGGGCATGCGATAAAAGCTATCATCGGTGCTTTGGTGATTATGACGGCAACGTTTTGGTTTTACTCAGATACAACAGGAAACATTGCTACACTTAATCAATGGGGTGCTGATTTAGAGGGTATTGCCAGTTCTGCCAATGTACTAATGACCTCAGAAGAGTTTGATACTGATGAAGCTTACAGTCCAAAAGAAGGAACCGCCGTTCTGCAGAATCAACTCTTTAACTTAATGCTCAAACGTCCGTACCTACTAATGAATTATGGCACTACAAAAGAGTCTGTAGTGAATAAGGAAGATCCAAATCGGATTGATAGTTTGTTAAAGATTAAACCGTACACCGAGGAAGGTAAAGAACAGAGAAGTAAAATTGTTACGGAAGAAGTAGAGACTTTAGATAATAGGCAGATGTCTCCTGAATTTAGTGGAGAACGCTTCGGCTATTTGATTGTCACAATCATTTCATCTATTGCCTTAGCTGTTCCAGTTCTTCTATTGGCATCCTTTAAGTTCTTGCTTCAAGTATGGTTTTTAGCTCTTGTTATCTTTGCAGCTGTGCCACTAGTGTTATCCCTTATTCCATCATATAGCGAAACGGCATTAAAGCATTTTAAAAAGATCATCGGTGTACTCTTGTTGAAAGGTGGTCTCGTACTTTTAATTGCGGTTATTACAGGTTTAGTGACGCTACTCTATGAAAGTGTGAAAATGACAGATGGAATTGAAGGGTATGCCTTTGTTGTATTCTTGATTGTTCTCTGTATTTGGGGACTTGTGAAATACCGATCGGAAATTTTCGAGGTGGCTTCCGTTGGCATGGTGCAAGGGCAACAAATGGCTGAACGCATGACCTATTCCACTGCTAATAGCATTTCAGAGACAGGAGGAAAAGGCACGAAACGTTTGGCTGGCATGAGCTTTAAAATGGGTCAGAAAATGGGACAAAAAGCCCGAGGTGGCGATTCAAACGGTGGAACCCCGTCGTCAGATGGGGGAACGGCTAATTCTCCTTCTAAAAGTGGAGTGACAGCTTCACAAGGGGCAGGGAAGCGTTCTGATCTTCGTAATCCAACAGCGCAAGCAAAAGGCGATTCGTCGACAGCTGCTATGGTGCAAGGAAAGAAAAGTGGAGGAGCTAATCAGACGAATGAAGCTCATTCGAAATCGGCTTTACGTGATCCACAAGCAAGTGTTGTTCATTTGAATGATTACAAGAGTAGTAGAGGTCAAGGTTCAAGTGAAAAAGGCAAGGATGCTTCAGCATCCAATTCAAGAGCTTCAGGTCAACAAACTCAAAACCCGAATCGCCAAAGATCAGGAGCACGAAATCCACATTCAGTAGAATCTCAAAATGCTAGGGATAGTGTGAATCGTTCATCTGAACAAACAGCACAATCAGGAGCTAGGAATCCTGCTTCTAATCAGTCGAAGCCGTCACAAGCACGTAACGCTTCTTCTGAACAACCAAGACAATCAGAGGCACGAAATGCTTCAAGTGAGCAAACTAAGCGATCGGAACATCGCAATGCTTCACCTGAACAGCCTAAACGCTCAGAACATCGGAACCCTTCACCGAGTATTGAACGGCAAGAATCTGGAAGCTCTAATAGAGTTGATTCAAGACCGAGCTCTTCACCGAGAGTTGAACGACAAGAATCTGGAAGCTCTAATCGAGGTGATTCAAAACCAATTACACAATGGGAAGCGCAACAACAGGTTGAAGCGAGAAATTCACAGTCCCAAGATCAAGGAAAATCAGAACATCGTCAACCCAAGAAAGCTAGACGAATTAAAAGTGAAGGAAAGTGATGTGGAGAGGAGCATTCTAACGCAATGAACTTTATTTTTATGGGTAATGCCCTTGTTCGTTCGTCAGGATGCTCTTTTAGAAGGGAGGAAGTATGGAACAAGCATTAAAGAAGACAGCGAAGACAGCCGTTAAGTTAGCCATTTTAAAAAGTCCCGTTGGATGGATTGCTATACTTCTTGCTCTCCTTTTATCCTCCATCATTGGCCTTTCTATTCTTATAGCTATTTCCCTTGGTGGTGACAGCTCATTTGATTCTGGTATGTATGGTGATGGTGCAGGAGGTACGGCGAAAGTGTCGGCTGAAGTTCTTCGATATGAACCTTTGATTCGGAAATATGCGGTTAAAAATGATGTGGAAGAGTATGTGGGATTAATCATGGCGTTAATTCAACAAGAATCAGGTGGAAGGCATTTAGATGTTATGCAGTCCTCAGAGTCGATCGGTCTTCCCCCAGGCACAATTACCGATCCTGAATACTCAATCGAGCTTGGAGTGAAGTATTTTGCTCAAGTGATGAAACAAGCCAATGGCGATATTAAGTTAGCCTTGCAGTCGTACAATTTCGGGCATGGATTTATTAATTATGCTTTAGAACGTGGAGGCTATTCCAAAGAGGTTGCCATTGCTTTTAGTAATAAGATGGCTTCTCAGTATGGGTGGGAACGGTATGGAGATATCAACTATGTTGAGCATGTCATGCGGTACTACAATTCAGGAGAAGGCGTAGAGGTCGTTGGGGATGGAACACAGTCGTTCGATGTGGCAGAAGTGCATTCTATCATGAAAGAATATTTGGGTCTTCCTTATGTTTGGGGAGGGCGTACCCCTTCTGCCGGAGGATTTGACTGTTCAGGATTGCTGGAATACGCTTTTGCTCAAGTTGGCGTAAATATGTATGGTACGGCTCAAAGCCAATACGATAAAACGGTTGCGATTTCTGAAGAGGATGCAAAGCCTGGTGATTTAGTATTCTTCTCAACTTATAAGCCTGGCGCATCTCATGTTGGGATGTACGTTGGTAATGGAGAATTCATCAATGCTAACGGTGGTAATGGAACATCCTATTCATCCGTTGAGACATGGAAAGGGCTTTACCCGTTTTTAGGATTTCGACGAATACCATAGAATGGAGGGATTGAGTGATGGAGCGAAAAAAAGATTTCTATTTGTTAATGATCGGATTTGTGATCGCTGCTCTTGTAATAATGTACGTCTTCAGCTTGCGATCACAGCTTCAGGAAGTACGAGCCAATCAAGGAAACTATGAAGAAGAGATTGAGAATTTAACTCAAGTTGAAAATACAGAAGCTTTAAAAGCAAATCGTGAGTTTTTAAATCGCTTTTTCGAGTATGACACGACAAAAGAGCGTTACGAAAACATTAAGGAATTGATGACCGATCGTGGCTTCCAAGCGACTCACCCTTCAGGGAATGAACTGCCGGAATCTGAACAAACGGTTCAATCTTCTATGGTCGGGCTGAAGCCCTTTGAATATCAGTCCTCGAAGACAGAAGCTGAATTCGTCAATGAATTCAAACTCACGACAGAGTTCAATGAGGTTGCCAATACTGAAACAGTCATTGTCAAAACGTCTCTCATTTATGTGAAAGAGCAAGGATGGAAAGTTGATGATGTTGAATTTGTTGGGCAACTCACAGGACGGTAGTGCTTCGACAGAAGAGACAAGGGAAAAGATTAATATCCACCTTGAGAACAGGTGAGAAATTATATCATAAAGGAGATCGTTATTATGTCATCTTATCCGTACAAACATTCAGAAGGTAGTTTGATTTATAAGGTTGAAACGTATCGATTTCGGTATCAAGGTGTTCAAGCTGCAAATATTAAATTGATCGATGTTCCGGGAGAAAAATTTATGTTTGAATTTGAAATTGAAGAAGATCATAAGCACTGGCCGAAGTTACCGCATCATTTCCGCGAGTCTGCAAGTAACGATAAGGAACTTCAACAAGAGCTTTATAATGAGTCTAATAGTGAATCGTTTGATACAAAAGAGGAAGCCTTGCAAACGGCTATCCATATGATTGAATCCTTACTTAACAAATACCGAGAACAAGGCGTTTTCTGGGAAGATATAAAAAAGAACTCTTCGAAATAAAAAATTGGAGGATGGGCTTAAAATGAAAAGTACAGGGATTGTAAGAAAAGTAGATGGTCTTGGGCGTATTGTAATCCCTATTGAACTACGAAAAAACTTAAAGATTGCCGTAGAAGATCCACTAGAAATTTTTGTGGATGGAGATCAAATCCTACTACAAAAATACAAGTCTCAGATGGAATGTGCTATAACAGGAGAAGTTAGCAATGAAAATCAAACTTTTGGAAATGGAAGCATCATATTAAGTCAAGAAGGTGCAGAACAACTAAAAAAGGAAATTGAAGAAGCATTAAAAAAATAATGAAGATAAAAAGGTGAGTAAGCATTGTTAAGATGTTTCTCGCCTTTTTATCTTAGTGACTATTGATAGCCTTAAGGCTAGTTATTTTTCTTAAGAAATATATTGATTAGTAACTTTAAAAGGGAATGAATGTGTTTGGATCAAAAATCAGATGTCCTAAATATCTTAAAAGAGAAGTTAGAGGAACTGGGTACGACTAATCAATCAGTATACGATCAGAATCGTGGTGAGGGTTTATATAGCACAGCAATAATGAGAAGGGTTAATATGACCTGGCGTGAGATTATTAAAGAAATTGGAATGCATCCTCAACGTACGCTTTTGCCATCAGAAATACTTTTGGAAAATCTTAAAGGTGAATTTGAAAGAATAGGCAGCTATAGCAAGTCTGCTTATATTGAGAAACGCAATAAAAATATATTTCCAAACCCTAGAATTCTAACAAAGCATTTAGGAATGAATTGGTTAGAAATCACAAGAGCTTGTGGTAGAGAAGATGTTCCAAAGTTCAAAAAGGATCAAGTGACTGATAAGGAGTTAATCGATGAGTATAAACGTTTAAGTAAGAAAAATGGTCAACCACTAACTGTTAGAGGATTGCAGAGTGAAACAGCATATTCTTATGATATTTATCGGCAGCACTTTGGAACAATGGGACAGATTAGAAAATCTTGTGGATTCCAAGAGAAGACAAAACAGACAATCCCGATCGTTTCGAAACGAGAATGTGAAATTGAGTTGCTGAATATTTACAATAAGTACGGTAGGGTATCTTATTCAGATCTTCAAAAGTTTTCAACGATTTCTCTTTCAACGATTTTTCGTCGATTTAAAACTTCTAAAATTAACGTTATATGGGATGAGGTTTTGAATGAAGATCGATAGACTATTTTTATCCTCGCAAAAAGTGAAAATAAAAATAGAAAATAAAACCTGATGAAAAAACTTATGAAACCAACAATCATTCGGATGTACATTTTGAACAGTCCAAAATGCATAGTTAATATGGCTGTTATTTGGTGGAAATAAAACCTTGAATGTTTTGGGGTTTTCCTTCAGCATATATAGGGTAAGTCTTTAGGGATTTACCTATTTTATACATATAAGGAAGGCAGTGGGACAGTGAGAAAACTGAATATGAAATGGACAGTAGCACTATTATTTTTGTTCGTTCTTGCAGCTTGTGGAAGTAATGAAGATGCTTCAACGTCAGCTAATGCCGACAAAAAGGCAGAGAATGAATCTGCTTCTGAATCTGCAAATGCAGAGGAAAAGGAGAATGAGGAAGTAAAGGAAGAGGATACGAAAGAAGTCTCAGCTGATAGTGAATCGGATAGCGACAATACAGCAGTTTCTTCTGATGAAATTATGAATCCTAAGATTGCTGAAGAGTCACAAGGCGAAGTAGAAGAAGTGTATACCAGTGAAAGTAATTTAGATTATGTTCATGATATGGATGGGTTTAAAGTATCGATTGATCAATACCAAATCGTTAAAGTAACCGATATGAATGAAGATATGTATATCCGTTTTGATGATCAAACAGATGGATATGTAATTACAGCACGCATAACGATTAATAATACATTAGATCAGCCGATGTATTACCCTAGTTTCGTTAGGATTCAGGGAGTGAATGAAGTAGACTTCTTAAGTTCTGAAAGGACATTTGTACGTGATGAATACCCTGTTTCAAAAGATAAAGAGCAGCCATCAAAATATGATGCAGGTGAAAAGGTCACTGGCCTTGTTACATTCACCCTAACGAATGAGCAATATGATGTGATGACGAGTGTTAAACCGAAATTTGTCATTGAAGGTGGAGCTTCTGATAATGATGAATTTAAAGGATCTTTTAAAGGTACAGCAACTTACGATTTAATTTATGGAGAAGAACAAAAAGCCCAGGTCGAAAGTGAATCCGATATTTACCCTGATCGACTTACTACAGGGAATATGGCAGATAAGGAAATGATCTTTGAAAAGTCTGGAATTGATGAAACCAAACAAATTGAAGATGTTGATGTTACATTAGATGGCGTTCAGTATGCTGAAATCAAGCCGACAGCTGGAAACGAATCACGATTTAGTAATTTTGGTGATGAAGGTATCGTTGCACTAACGGTTAAATTAACTATTGATAATCAGTCGGATCAGAAGCTAAATACTTTCCTTCTTTCATCTTTCATTCGTATTGATGATAATCGCGGTTCTGTTATTAGCCAAGGTATGGTGGAGCCGAATGATTCTAAAGAAATTGAAGCAGGTGAAACTGGCGAGAAGTACCATGTGTTTCTGTTTAGAAAAGATGATTTTGAAACCATTAAGGAATTCAATTTAGAATTCGGACCATTTACTGGTGAGGATGGAAAAGATCAATTTAAGGGTAAAAATGCTACGTTCACCCTACCTAGTAAATAGAAGCATAAAAAGCCTTCGTAATTACGAAGGCTTTTTATTTTGATTAAAGAACAAGGGCATTTTCGAGTATTAGGAGATTTAATATTTTCATTTGTAGACATTAATACATTTCTTTCAGTATAAAGTCGTTTTGATAGAGTTTTTCATAGTATATAAGTACGTCGTTATCTATGAAAGTAGGTATATTATGAAGAAAAAGGATTTTGGGCGTGATTCCTTACACTGTAAAAAGAAATGCAATAATAAATATTGTTGCCATTGTAAACCAGGACCACCAGGACCACCAGGACCACCAGGAGGAGATCCACAATCAGCATTTAGGGCAGCAGTAAATGTGGCACAACCTGTTGGTAATAACACAAAAATCTTTTTTAACGAGGAAATATTCGATTTAAACGATGAATACGATCCCGTTACATCAATATTTACCACCAAACAGGATGGGGTATATTCTATAACTGTGGGTTTATTTAAAGGCCTACCATTTGAAAAATACGATTATATGCAAATTGACATAGTTAAGAATGGGACTACTTCTGTTGGGTCGTTTGTAAATATATTGAATTCTGCAACTGTTAATGTGATGAATTTCAATAATATAGTCTTATTAAATGCCGGGGATCAAATAGAAATAAGAGTTTCTGGTCCTCCAGGAGAAATTCAACCATCACCAGAATTCAGTCATTTTGAAGTTGCAAGATTTCCGTCTCCGATATAGAACGAACGAATCATACATAATGTAATTGTGTATGGTTCGTGATTAAATAGAAGAAAAGAAGCCTTCGTTTCGAAGGCTTCTAATTGTGTTGGCATCTTACATGCAGAAAAAGTTGCTGCATCATCTTCAATTAGATATGGTTATTTTAGTGAATATTTTCAATGTGATATTCTTTAATCGGGCAGGTTTGTGGAAGACTCGAATTCGAGATATACAGACAGCTTGATGTTTAATGTAGGAAGAATGAGGTCAGGTGTAGAAGTTTTAATATAGGTGTTAATGACTGGTATATGAGCAATGGAAACCAAAATAATTCCTTCAATGATGAAGAATGAAGGGAGTATAAAACAATGAAGAAAAAGAAGAAACTCATAAATTCTGAATGGAGATTGAGTGTGATGGCTATAGCGGTATTCATCGGAGGAAGTATTGGAAGTCAACTCGTATTTCTGCCTGATGTGCCCTATCTACCTCCTATATATGGGTGGTTAACCGGTTCTGTATTAATGGTCGCCGCTAATGCGATTTACGTCCTATATAAGAGAAAGAAAAATAACAGGGTGGGCACCGAGAACCAAAACCACGGATAAGTCTGCACCAATTAGAAAAAATGCCAAGGAGAATGGCTTTTTAGATGGATTTACTTACTATGATTATCTCGAATCCACCTTTAAAACAATATCGGAGCGTTTTCTTAATATTGGATTTAGGGAAAGAAGCTGTAAGATAGGAGTGTTCCTATGAAGAGAAGCTCATCGTTTGGCATTGTAATGGCTACTTTACTATTTGGATTGGTAAGCTGCGCAGGAAATGTTTCTGAGAAAAAAGTCGAGAGTGGAGTAACAGTTAGTGATGAAATAGCCGAAAAGAATGGCACATTATCAAAAGATGATGCAGAAGTTATGATTTTTAATAAACTAAGTGACGAAGAAAAGCAGAAATACACCGTAGACTTTATTAAAGAAGAAGGAACAAAATATTATATTAGAGTTTACGATCATAGTAGTGGCAAAGTAAAAGTAAAAAAGATCTATACTATTGATTTTCATACAAAAGAAATTGAACAAATCGAATAAATGGACCAATGAGTTCTCAAAAATTTTATAATCCTACATCATTAAAGATTTTCTATCTTCCGCAATCTCGGAGCGTTTGTGGAGTAACCCCTATTTTCGCCTAGTCGAAAATGGGGGTTTTAATGTTTAGGTGATCTGAATCTATTAAATACAAATGAACGAATCATACATATTCAAATTATGTATGATTCGTATTATGTAGATAAACGCAGTCATAGCAAGGTTTCGTTTACTATTTGCGACTTAAATTTATAGACGATTGTTTTTGAATCATACACAATATATAATTAATGTATATTGTGTATGATTCTTTTTTTGCAGAAGGAGGTTGTGAGATTTGGAATATGTACAGCCTATTCGGGATCGGAAAAAAATAGCAGCCATGAAAAAATATCTAAAGGGCAGCAACTTAAGAGACCATTGTTTGTTTGTCCTGGGGATCGGTTCGGGTTTAAGAATTAGTGATTTATTGCAATTGAAAATTGAAGATGTCATGACGGAGAAGAAAAAGGTGAAAAGTCGTATTCTGCTTCGTGAGAAGAAAACCAACAAGCAGCGCAGTTTTCCTATTTCGGACAATGCTAAAAAAGCCATTGAAGAGTATCTTTCTACAAGAGAATATCACCTAGAAGAGCCCTTATTTATCAGCAGAAAAAAGCGTTCGGCGTTACAAAGAGCCCAGGCATATAAAGTTATTAATGATGCAGCTCAGTCAATTGGACTGGTGACAAAAGAAAATAAGATCGGTACTCATACGCTTAGAAAGACATTTGGCTATCATGCCTATCAAGCCGGATATGATCTGACCCTTCTTCAAAAGATTTTCAACCATTCCAGCCCTTCTATTACGCTTCGATATATTGGGATTGAACAGGAAGAGTTAGATGACGTGTATATGAATCTAAATTTGTAGGAGGAAAATCTGATGAAATTGAAAACGTACAATGAACAATATGAAGAGATTTTACATGCGGATATTCCAACGGATAAACGTGATCGGTTGTTTGCAAGGCTTATGACGGATCTAGAAAAGGCATTCAATATTCCTATGAACCGAAATGAAGGATGGGAATCTAAAAACAGATCGGTTATTGCGCTATATCGTAAAATATCTATGAGTAGATCATAGGAAGGAAGATGAATTTATGGAATGGGACAAGGAAAGCTATCGGCAATTTAAAACTTCATTATATAGAGAATTAAATATAGCAGAAACTTTCTTTGAATTGTACTGTTACTTTAATGAGAAACAATCTGATTCAAATACATATCTGAAAGCACCTAACTTTTTTCTCTTAACCAGAGTTTCTATGATAAGATCGTCTACGGCTATTCTGGCAAATCTTTTTGAAGATCGGAAAGATAACATTTCTTTTAAGAAATTTGCAAATGTTATTGATGGGTGCGCCAACCTTATATTTTATAGTGATATTCCAGATGATCAAAAATCAAAAGATAAGTTAAAAAAAGAAGTGAAAAACTATACAGAATTTCATAAAGAATTGTTAGAACAAAACCGAAAGATCATTGATAAGTTAATTGCACGTCGAGATAAATATTTTTCCCATTTTGATCCTAAACATTTCTTTGATCCTGACTATCTATTATATAAAAAGGAAAAATTGTTTATCGAAGAAATTCAAGTTTTGATACAAATAGGAAAAAAGCTATTAGATACGTCCCCTGGGGAATCTGTAAAAATAGAAAAAACTCACAAAGGGTATATGGAAGAGATAAATTGGATTTTTACTACCTTATCAAAATCTGAAAGAATAATTGAACGCCCTACACCTGAATGGAAATGGGACAATTAACTGTTAAAGAATTTGAAGGTCTTGCAGAAAAAAAGCGACTGACTCGATTCACAGAAGATAAACCTTAATTCAAAAGTGGGAATTTGTACGTTAATAGATTTCATAGCGAAACATATATCTAATTGCATTCGTTCATAAGGCGGATCAATAAGAATAATATCGAAGAAATATTCGCATTTAAAAACCCCTACTAGTAAAACACAAATCTAATTGCATTCTCGTGCTTCTCTGAAGCAAGAAGTCAGACGTCAAACTTCCGTCTAGACAATACCAGTTTAAACTTCTATAATGTAGTTAACAAGTTGTTAACAAGCGTAAACAAAAAAAGAACCGTAGCGTTGTACCGCCACGGTCAGGATCGCCCATCACAATTTTGTTTTCCTAACTTAAAACAGATGACTTATAGGGAAAAGACTCGGCAAAGTCTTTTCTCTATTTTTTTTGTGCAAAATACACCGCATTCTTTTGCGCATAATATACCGCCATTATACTAACAACAAGTTGTCCTGCATCGATTAGTAGATTTAAAGTTTCAGTGATTCCCATTGGGCTTAATCCCCCCTAATCAGGGCGATCCATAGGAAGAAATATCCTTTATCTATCTTGGTTAATTTTAGCATAAGTATAGCGAACAAACAATCTTATTTGCACTATATATAGTGTTGTTTGTTTAACAAAACACACTATATATTGTTTTTTAGTGTTGACAAGATGGGCGCATACTCAATCTAGTAACCATTTATATTTATAAATAGATTATACCACGAAGAAAGATGAGAAGTAACTTGTGAATTGCATGTAAAAAACAGTCAAAAAGCACATTTTCCTTGGGCAAACATCCTGTATAACAGAAATGTTGGAAAGGATGAATGTCCAATGGGTAAAATGTAGAGGTGAAGTGCAAGAAACTTAAGTTTTTAATTGCCCTTAATGGCTACTATGTCTTTAAACATAATGCTTGTTCGTCCTTCTTTTTCATACAGCTGTAGCTTTTTGTTAAGCTGATCTACCTTTTTAACCTGGCATATTTCCGTTTCAAAAAAACCGTCCTTCCAGATGGTTATTTCTAGTTTGCTTTGAAACTCTAAACTATCAGAAATTAATCTTTCAAATTCCTCTATCTGCTCCTGGCTGATCAATGGTTTTTCTACTCTGTAGTAATCTCTTCTCGCTTCTTTTAAGAGCTCATTATGTTCTGTCATAAAAAAGCCCTG